>JAULZZ010000122.1:0-64427 GCA_032117095.1 Paenibacillus sp. | reverse complement strand
TGCTGTCGTAAAGTATGATGGCGTAGCTCCTTTGGGAGCGATGCACTTTTTATTATACCTGTTGCACATATGGATGTCGAAAGCAGTAAGGAACGATCGAAAAATAGATCGGTTTACCGAAATGTCACTCGTCAGAGGCCAAATACGCAAGATACTTTTCGTATGCGTGCTTCTCCTCTTCGGTCATCGAGAGAATATCGAGTTTTTTGCTGGCGGCGAGCATGCCAAGAGACTGGAAATCTTCCCTGATTTCGCTATGCTTAAAAAAATACATCCATTCATCGATCTCCGCATTGATCTCATCGGCAAAACGTGCCACATCGAGTAAATAATACTCTAGCGAAATGCGCATGTTTGTCACTGGAATTACCCCAATCGCTGCCAGCGGTCCCCCATAAAGCGGCAATGGTTCTTGGTCGTTTGCTCCAAAAAATTCTGTTTTTCCTTTATATATATATTCCGAATCGTTGCTAATCGGAAAATGTAGAATACTGATGGAAACAATTTTTACCTCATCTTTATAAGGTTCCCTACTTCTGAGGTGGTCTGCGATGGGCTTTGAAGTCCCCCATACAATCCTGCGGAGATTCTCTCGTTTAGGATGGCTTTTTATTTCAACCATCATTGGGCGTCCCTGACCGTACGCACACGCAAAATGAATGGCATTGTTTTTGTTTGTTTGTTCATCTGGACTGCTTTCGCTTTCAAGCAATTTTTCGATTTTTACCTCTTCTTTTAGTAAATTGGATAAAAAGCCCTCAAGCACGTCAAAGTTTTCCTTATTCCGTAGGATGTATTTCATGGCCCAATCAAACCGCACAAGCTTTTTCTTGTTCATCTGAAGTCTCATCCCCTCCAAAAAATCTGTTTTAATCTTATCAGCTTCAAAAGGCCATGACAACTTCTGGACAATGGTCATGCCCAGCAAAATGCAACACTTTGTGTACAAGTTTTCCATACAAGTTGCTCATGGCGTCGACGACTTTTGGATTTCCGCAATTTGTTCGACAGTCAATCCAGTAGCTTGGGAAATGGTATGAAAATCCATTTTTATGGATAATAAGTTTTTGACGACGGTTTTAATGCCTTCTGCGAGGCCTTCTGCCCTTCCTTTTGCGTGGCCTTCTGCGAGACCTTCTGCGAGACCTTCTGCGTGACCTTCTGCGAGACCTTCTGCGAGTCCTTCTGCTCTTCCTTTTGCAATGCCTTCTGCATGGCCTTCTGTTTTTGCCGTTCCAAGAATATCCGTCTCCGAGGCTAAATACGCAAGATACTTTTCGTATGCGCGCTTCTCTCCTGGGGGCATCGAAAGAATATCGAGTTTTTTACTGGCCGCAAGAATGCCAGGAGATTTGAACTCTTCCCTGATTTCGCCATGCTTAAAAAAATAGATCCATTCATCGATTTCTTCATTGATCTTATCCTCAAAGCGGGACACATCGAGTAAATAATATTCTGGGAAGACGTCCTCGTCTGTAATGGGAGAAACACCTGTAGATTCGATCGATTTCCCGTAAAGAATCAATGATTGTTTGCAATTTATTCCCCAGAATTGCGTTTTCCCTCTATACATATATTCCGGATTATTCCCAAACGGAAAATATAAAATACTGATGGAAATCACTTTCACCACATTTTTGTACGGTCGACCGATTTCTAGAAGATCTACAATGGTCTTTGACGTCGTCCATAAAATCCGTTGCAAGTAATCTACTTCACGCTGATTTTGTATTTCAATCAAAAATTGGCGTCCCTTCGCATCCGTACACACCAAATCAACAATACTGAATTTTTTGGTGCTTTCGTCGCGATTGCTTTCGCTCTCTAGCAAGTTTTGGATTTTGATCTCTTCTTTTAGCAGATTGGATAAAAAGCCTTCGAGCACGTCAAAGTTTGCCTTGTTCCGCAAGATGTATTTCATGGCCCAATCAAATCGCACGAGCTTTTTTTTGTTCATCTGAATGTTCATCCTCCCCAAAAAACGTGTTGCAATCGGATCCTCTTCAAAATGCCATGACAATATGGTGCATCAGACTCATACGAACCCCCTATTCAAAACATCTATACAGAGGGATGCCGTTTTCTTTCTCGAAAAATGAGTGTTGCCCAATCGGATGTATTGAACACGTCATTCGCATCGCAAAAAAATAAAAAACGCTTGTTTACGGAAGAGTTTTTTACAACGGTTTATTGAGGTGCCCTTACGGATTACTTGCGTAAATTCCAAGCATCCTGCTCATATTTTGTCACCCTCCGATGTGTTGCGACCATGCGTTCATCCTCAGACAGCGTATCGGCGTGCCATTGGGCGTGCAACGTCTCGCCCCATCCGCATAACAGTGCCGCCTCGACGGCTTCTTTGGTCATCGGCGTGCATCCGTTTTTTTGTCGTTGTTCATTGATCGTCGTGGCATGGTCAGTATACAGCTGTTGCATGCGCATGCGTTGCGTGGGTGAACGAAAAGCGAGCAATGAAAACAACTGTTCAATATTGTGATCCAGCAAAATCGAGCCGTGTTGCAAAAGTGCGCCGTGTTGTCGCCATTGGGCACTGCCTGCGACTTTTTTACCGTCTACTACCAACTCATGCCACGACGGGGCGTCAAAACATGCTGCCGAACTTTGCTCGCCATGCGTTGAAGCAGACGGCAACGTCGCCATCTCCGCATCCAATCCCAATGCACGTAACGCATGGGCGATGCCTTCGCTGAGCATCCGATACGAAGCAGAAATGGAAGAGGGCAAGATTGTGCCTTCTTTCACCACAATGGCATAGGTCACTTCTTGCGCATGTAATACCGCCCGTCCGCCCGTCGGTCTCCGCACAAAACCAATGCGTTGTGCTTGCAATGCTTGTAAATCGACCGATGCAGCACGTTGGAAATACCCAATAGACAACGTTGGCGGATTCCATCCGTATAGCCGAAGCGTCGGTGGTGCATCGGCTTGTCCGACACTGTGCATGAGCGCTTCGTCGACGGCCATATTCATGGCGGGACTTTGATCCCCATCGCGGAGCAGTCGCCATGTCATAGGTGGCGTGTTCATTGCTGTTGCACCCTTTCCTCTATGCGTCATGGTTTTGTACAGCGGGGGAACGGCATACACGATACGCATCCATATTCCGATCCATCGTCCTCCTCGGTGACACCGCCTTTTGCTTTCCCGCAAAAGAGAACCCCCTGCGTCTCTGTTTTTAATACGCATTTTGTATGGTCACAACCATTTTAACACAAACTAGCGGGTACATCACCGTAGAAAGGATGGTCTCGGTTGCACGCACCAACAACATACCCGATCACCGCTGATGTTTCCATGACCTTAGATCCCCACTGGTTTACGGCGCTACAATCTCGCCTCGAAAATACAGCCCCTTGGGACGATCCACGTTATTATTCTCTCGCCTTGCGCGTCGATCAAGTGCGTCACGTACCGAAAGACGATGTGCTGCATGGTTTACGCCATCTTACCCACATCGTTCCGCTTCCCCATCAAATTGAAACCGCACGGCGTGTCGTACACGAAATGCATGGGCGTGCGTTGCTCGCCGATGAAGTCGGATTAGGCAAAACGATCGAGGCAGGGATTATCTTAAAAGAATACCTCGTGCGCGGGCTCGTGACACGCGCTTTGATCCTCGTGCCTGCTTCCCTCGTCATGCAGTGGGTACGTGAACTGCGCACGAAATTTGCCATCGATGCCGTCGCCCATCGCCACGCTGCACACGTATTTACACAGGCAAACATCGTCGTGGCTTCCCTCGACACGGCAAAACGAAAAGCCCACGAAAGCACCATTTTGGCACAATCGTACGACTTGCTCCTCATCGATGAAGCACACAAACTCAAAAATGAACGTTCTGTCAACTATGCCTTTGTCAACAAAATTCAGCGTACATTTTGTTTGTTACTCACCGCCACCCCCGTGCACAACAACATTCGTGAGCTATACCCATTGATCTCCCTGCTCAAACCTGGCTACGTGGGCACCGCCAAACAATTCCGCGAAATGTACGGGACGAAAAAGAAACAACAAAAAAACCATGATACGTTGCGTCATCTTCTTGCCCCGCTCATGGTTCGAAACGAACGTACCGTTTGTGCCGAGACGGCGACCACACGACATGTGACGCATACGATCGTCGATTTTAGCCCCGAGGAGCAAGCGTTGTACGATGGCATCACCACTTTTATGCAACAAAAAGAGGGGGCGTTCAATCGACTTTCTTTGCTTACGTTGCAACGGGAAGCGTGCTCCTCGCGGGATGCCGTATTCGTCGCCCTCGTGCGGATGATGCCGACACTTCCCCCTCCGCGCCAAGAAGAAATGCGCCATGTCCTCACCTTGTTGCGCCATGTCACTGTACAATCCAAAGCAACGGCACTCCTCGCACAATTGCGCCTTACAAAAGAAAAAACGATCGTATTCACGGAATACCGCGCCACGCAACACTACTTATTGCACATGCTCCAACAAGCAGGCATCGTCGCTGTGCCGTATGATGGAGGGATGAACCGCGGAAAAAAAAGCTGGATGGTCGAACGATTTCAACAAGATGCGCACGTGCTCGTGGCGACAGAAGCCGGTGGAGAAGGGCTTAATTTGCAGTTTTGTCACCATATGATCAACTATGACTTGCCATGGAATCCGATGCGCGTGGAGCAACGCATTGGGCGCATTCATCGGCTCGGCCAAACATCCCCCGTACACATTACGAACTTTACGACAAGGGGGACTATCGAGGAACATCTACTTTCGTTGTTGCAAGAAAAGATTACACTTTTCCAAGATGTCATTGGCGATTTGCAACCGATCCTAGATGAAAATCGTGTATTCGCTCCTCTTCCCACGCATGCCCAGCATGAAACGTCCCCCATCCCGCCCCCTCCGATGCCCCAAGAAGAAATTTATGCGTTTGCCAAACACTTTGCTGTCGCCTCGGGGTGCGCAGTCGTCCATGACGACGACACAGTATTGACACTAGGCCTTTCCCCCTATGTGGATGAACATTTGCTCCAACGTTCGTATTATTGGCGTTACGTCCGTGCCACAGGCGCAGAAGCAAAACCGCTTACGGTCGCTTTTTCATTCGGCAATGCCCCGCCCCCTTGTACACAAACCGCCCCTCAAGCGCATGTACGGGAAACCTTAACGTACGGCTGCACCCGTTTGTACCAAATGTTCGATCTTGTACAGCAACACGGACGGTGGGTTTGTGTATACGCCGAACAAGACGCCCAATCGTGCGCACCGTGGCTCGTCGTACATGGGCACGTGGCCTATCGTAGTCATATTCGGTATGCACAACCGTTCACGTGGGCGTACGATTTGTATGAAGGGACTTTGGAAACTGCTGGGGAAGACTGGCTTCGTGCCCGCACATTCGTCGCTTCCTGTCCCGCAACACCGCCCCCTCCCCCGCACCCACAGTACGTTGCCCAAGCACTTGCACACATCCGCCAGCACCTGATCGACATACTCCAAGGCGAAGATCATACGTGGGCGACACACGCCCGACAGCGTCTCGCGATCGCGGAACAACAACTTGAAACGGTCGTACATCACGACACGGAAGAGGAGACGATGGCGCATGTCGCACAGTGGCGACTGCATACTGCGAAAGGGTTGCATGACCAGCTCGCACCGCACATCGAAGTGTCCTTTTTACGCGGGGGGCTGTTTTATGCGCAACGTTGAAATGTACGAATCGCATGCATCATACGAAACACAGAATGAATACAGATATCCTGTTTATTAAAAATTCCTTTGTGTGTTCTCGTAAAAGTAATCCCTCTATATCAATGTTTTTAATCCGTGTTTCGTATAAAATCTGTCATGCTGCCGTCCACATGGTCGCAACGACAGCGCATCTGGTTTGGACGTTTGGGACGCCCAAAAAAAATAAGGACATGCACGTCATGCAACGCGGGATACGCCTGCACGAACGTGATGTCCTATTTTTTTGTCCGTACTCCATGATGGGAAAATATCCACGTCAACGCTTGTACGAATTCTTTCTAAAGAATTTGTGAGCCTCATACGAATACTAAAAGCGGTATTGAAAGTTTGCTACGAATTCTTGATCCAGTGGCTTTCCATCACCTATATTACGCTTGTAACCTAAGTTAAAGGAAGTGTTTGGGGTCGCCTCCCAATTCAGTTGAACTGTTGAAGTTAAACGACAACCATCAGAAGAAACTCCTGCTTGTGCAGATACTTTCGAAGACACTTTACTGTTTACCCCGATAGTTCCCCCGACAACCGTTCCTGTGTTACATCCCAGAACATTGACATTCACGCCATAAGGAATACTTGTTTTACCATTAAGCAACACTTCTCCATTTACACCAAAATTCGCACCAGTTAATTTGTTTGTCTCCAAGTCGCGAGTGATCTCGCCTACCAAGGCAGGATTGTTGTTACGACCGAGCCGTTGAACAAAAGAAAGAGTGGCATTTTTTGGTGTATTTGAAGACCCGCCCGACAATTTGGCGGTAATTTGACCTCTTCCCACAGGAACTTCAATCGACAGCGCACAGTTTGGTTTTGGGTAAGAGCAAGAAGCATGCACATGGATTCTCTTATCTCGAAACAAGGTGTTGGACACGGTGACGGTCGGCGTCTTTGCCCCACGGGGAAATGTGACAGCAATGTTGCCTGTTTTATGATAAAACGTAATAGTTTGAGATTGATTTTCAATTCTTGCACGGGCAATTTCTGTCTTTCCGTCTTGTGCATACACGATACAAGTTCCTTTGTTCTTGCTCATTTCGTACATGACGATCAGGCGATATCCACTAGCTACGGGATCGATCGTAACGCCAGCGCAACGCTTCGCCACTGTTGCGTACCCTTCTTTTGATCCAGCAATGCCATAAACGAGAGCGAAAACGATTAAAAAGATGATGTGTGGAAAGAACCGTTTTGTGAAGGCGACAATGATGTTTGTACTGTTTTTCATAATAACCACTCCTCGGGGGGTTGGATTTTTTTGCTCTATAAACTGCAATGTCAACAACTTTTGGACAAGTGACAAATTGTCTGTTACTCGGATTGCAAAATATTTTGGAGTATGGTAACATTTTTCCCATAAACATGAAACCAATATCAACAGGTTAAAAACTTTCTTGAAAATTTTGCAAATAAACGAAAATTTGAAAAAAATCTTGACGTTCTCGAAAAAACCTATCCTCACTGATTCATCCGTACCCGAGATCATCCGCTTTTCACCATATCCAAAAAGTGAATTGTGGATTCACCCGCTTAACCTGTTGACATTGGATTGAAAACATCAGAATTGTGACAAAATCCGTCTGCTTGGCATAACAAGCGACAAGTGCAATGAATGGAATGGTACTTTCTCCCTACTTCGTGGCGACAGTTTTTTATGACTTTTTCTTATAGCCCCCCATGCATTATCCCCCCTCTTCACATCACGCATGATTCGTCTCACATGACGCATCAAAATAAACAACGTATGCGCCCCACCATAGAGGAGCACATCACCGCATACGGATATCACGAAGTAATACGTACACGATGCCCGTCTATAAAAGAAAAATCATTACTTTTCAATTGTACAATATCAAACGTATTTTTGCAATCCTATTTTACAACGTTTCTAAAATTTTTTTTGCAAAGTTTTCTCTCTTGCTGTATCGCCGCCTTCAACTCGAAATCCCTGATACAACACTTGCGAACAAGTCGCTTCCTTTAGCCAAAAAAGCAAAAGGCGTTTTAACAAATCGGTGTTTCGGATGGGAACACGGTGCCCTCCTATACGCATGATGGAAAATCATCCCATCCCAGTCATTGCCTCGACAAAATCGCCCCATCCGCTCCCAACTTCCGTCGGATCGTGTGCATCTGACCCGTAGACGAGTGGGATATCGTGGGCGGCACATTGACGCATAAAAGACAAAGGCACATACATTTGGCGACAATGCGGTTTGCGAAGCCCTGCCATGTTCACGTCGATGCCGACACGGTAGGTCTGTAGCAACGGAATGAGCCGTTGCAGTCGTGCTTGCGTCTGTGCTGGGTCAATCACCGGCAATACCGCACGAAACTTCTCGATCAACAAAACGTGCCCGAGTCGCACACGGTGCACGTGGTTCGCCCAAGAAGCGGTAGAGGCAATCGCCCACTCCACCTGGTCGTAATACGCATCGACGACTTTTTCCATCGTGCCATACGCCCCTAGGATGTGTTCTTGAAAATACGCCGGCGTATAATCGATACAGCGCATGCCTCCGCACCCCGGAAGATAATGCACCGACATGATGACGTCGTCCAACGGCGCAGACAACGCACCACAAATGAGGTCGTGGGTGAACGACTCGCTTCCGTACAAATAATCCACCTCTAGGCCAACACATACGTCGAGTTGGTGTTGTACTGCTTTTTTTACACGGCAGGCATCTGCGACGTAGTCAGACAATTCCGCCTCAGCCATGGCAAGCTCCTGCATCAATGACGCATCTGCGACCCATCGTGCCGGTAACGGGGCGTGTTCACTGACCGTATAACGGTCAAACTGTTGGGCGATGGCTTGCTCCACGTAACGCATCAGTGGGGCAGGACTGCCATGCTTGCAAAACTGAGCATGCGTGTGCCCATCCCATTTGAGTATTCGTTGCACCATGTGCCCGCCTCCCCTTTGCCTTTTTTATCTGAACGTCGCCACCGCATACACCACCTGATACGTCGCAGGCACCCCTGTCGCATCGCCAAAAGTGTGCGTATACGCCTCAACCATACGCAAAAATAACGCCCGATGAAACATTGTTTGGGCGTGTCGTGGCACATGATTCGCACCGATCGCTTTCAGGTGATGCAACAACTCCCGTGGTGTCGCATACGTCACCGTCTGTATTTGTTCTTGCACCGTCACGTCAGCGCCGAGTTGGCATAACTGCGTCTCCACTGCCAGCGGATCGACAAACGCCAACGTACGGGGCACATGGGGAAGCTGTAATTGCGCTTCCGCCAAAATAAACGCCTGCCGCAACTGCTCCAACGTCCGAGGCCCAAACGTCGCCAAAGCAATCGTGCCGTGTGGTCGCACATAACGCACCCAATCTTTCATCGCTTCACACGGGGCGGTAAACCACTGAATCGCCGCACTGCTCACGATCAAGTCAAAGCGGGGAGGCGAGTGGGCTGTAAAAACCTCTTCTAATCGCTCCCCATCCCCGTGCAACAGACGAAGCCGCTTCATGTCTGAGGCACACCGCCGTGCCGTCGCCTCAATCATCGGCAAAGCAATATCCACGGCGGTCACCTGCGCTTGGGCGTACGTCGTGAGCAAGCAGTCCGTCAAAGCGCCCGTCCCACAGCCGACCTCCAACACGTGTTGCACAGGGGTACGATGTTTTGCATGGAGCAACGCCATCAAGTGGTGCATCATTTCTCGTTGTACGCATGCAAAATCGTCATACGTCGTCACTTTTGCGCCAAACCGCTCGCTGATCTGCCGTTTTGTTGTCTGTGCGCCATCCACCGCCGCATCTCCTCTTCACACCGTTGTGGCTGTGTCCAAAAGGGAGCATGTCCCCCTGCGGGAACGACCATCGCCTGTGCTGGCACGCCTCCCCGCGGACAAATCCGATCGTCATCCCCATGTATCCAAAGCGTATGTTCGCGATACTGACACCATGCGTCCTGCACATGTGCGGTTCGCAAATAGTGCAATCCTTCGATCAACGCCCCCATTTTCCACCGACAAGCGCCCCATCTCGTCTCATCGCCCTCGTCTCCCTGCACATCTTGCCTCTGCCCCCACACCGCACACCGAAATGTCCGCAATGTGCCCGCACGATCTCGCACCAACTGCCGTTGCATGCGGGTGATCGCCGTAGGGGGCATCCCACGGTGCACGTCTGAGGAGGCAAATTGGACACTCCCCCCAAAAATGACAAGCGGTATGTCCTCGTGTAGCGTCGCCAACACGTCTAGCGCCACCATCGCCCCCATCGACCATGCCACGACACAAGAAGGGGCACTTTGTTTCCCTCTTTGCGCTGTGGCGTGTGCATGCGGGTTCGCCACGATCGCAGTACGCACCGCCTCATAAAATGATTGCCCCGTTTCGCATTGCGAAAAATCTACGTATGTATGTTCGATAGAGAGAAAACGTTGCGCAAAACCACCCCAGTGGCGGTCATCCATACTCCACCCCGGTACCCACACCCATCGCACGACGTCCGCCTCATCCGCAGGAAAAGCATGCTGTACTGGATGCAAAAGACGTTCCTCCCCCCGCTCACGGAATCATATGCAAACGTTGTGCGGACGACACAAGTGCCTCGGCGACACGACACATTTGCTCCTCCGTATGCGTCGCCATCAAAGAGAGGCGCACACGCGCCGTACGTTCTGGCACGGTCGGTGGCCGAATCGCTACGGCGCACAGGGCATGCACTTGCTGCAATTCATGTGCAAACCGTAATGCCTGCCCATTGTCCCCCACCACGATCGGTACGATGCCACTGTACCATGGCGTATGTGCACAGGGGAGAGAAAATCCCGCCTCGACCAAACGGGTGCGTAACGTCTGCGCATGCGTCTGTACCGCCAAACGACGCCACGCTTCCTTTTGTGCACGGCGTACGTGCTCCGTCGTCATCGCCACCACAAGCGGCGGCAAAGCGGTCGAATACATGAAGCTTCTTGCCGTATGGACCAAATAATCAATCACGTCCGCACGGCCGGCGACATATGCCCCATAGCTGTCATACGCCTTGCTAAACGTGCCCATGATCACATCCACGTCATCCGTCAAGCCCATCGCATGCACGAGCCCTTGCCCTTCATCACCGAAAACCCCTCCGCTATGCGCCTCATCGACCATGAGTGCTGCGCCATACGCTTTGGCGAGTGCGACGAGTTGTGGCAACGGTGCCACGGTGCCGTCCATGCTAAATACCGCATCCGTAATAATCCATTTGCGTACGTGCGGTGGCGTATGTGCGAGCAATTGTTCCAAATGCACCACATCGCCGTGACGATACCGTTTGAGCTGTGCACGCGCTAAGACGACGCCATCTATGATGCTCGCATGATTGAGTCGATCACTAAACACGACCGTATGCCGATCGGCAAGCGCTGCGACCACGCCCACGTTCGCCGCATATCCACTGCCAAACATCAAGCACGCTTCCGTCCCTTTAAACTGCGCCCATGCACACTCAAACGCCAGCGTCTGCTCGTCTGTCCCCACGATAAGTCGAGAAGACCCTGCCCCTCCGCCATGCGTACGTTTCCTTTTGGGTGTCCCTTCTCCACTTTTTTCATCTGAAGTAACCGCCAACGCGCCCAAATACCGATTCGAAGCCAAATTGAGCAACGTGCGCCCTTCTCGCACGACGAATGCATCTGACGGTTGTGCGGTTTCCTCCAACGTACGCCTGCGCCCTTGCCTATCCCACTGTTGTAATGAGACCGTAATTTTATCGAAAAACGTATTCATGCCGTCACAACGCACACGTCTCGATCTCAAATCCCATATCGGCGATCATCTGATGGTCTGCGGTATACGCTTGTCCAGCAGTCGTCAAATAATCCCCGATAAAAATTGAATTTGCGGCGTACAAAGCAAGCGGTTGCAAACTACGGAGATTCACTTCACGCCCCCCTGACGCCCGAATTTCTTTGGTCGGACAAACAAAGCGCATGAGTGCTAATATTTTTAGGCAACGCCGTGGATTGAGTGCATCGACGTGTTCTAGTGGGGTCCCCGCAATCGCATGCAGAAAATTCACAGGGATCGAATCGGCGTGCAGGTCACGTAATGCAAAGGCGACATCTATGAGTTGTTCATCCGTTTCACCCATCCCGACAATGCACCCCGAACACGGAGACATCCCCGCCCTCGTCGCCGTCTCGACGGTGCGCACGCGATCGTCGTACGTATGTGTCGTTGTAATGTTGGAAAAATGCGAGGCATCCGTGTTAAGGTTGTGGTTGTAGCGATCGACCCCCGCTTGTTTTAAGCGCACCGCTTGGTCGTCGTTGAGGATGCCCAAGCAAGCACAAATCTTGAGCGACATCGTCGCCTTGATCTCCGCCACTGCCTCGATAACGTGTTCGAGCTCCCGATTCGTCGGACCCCGTCCACTCGCCACGATACAATACGTCCCGACTTGTCGTTCCAAGGCACGTTTTGCTCCATCAATGATTGTTTGGCGATCGAGCAACGGATACTTGGAGATCGGCGCTGTCGATACGATAGACTGCGCACAATATCCGCAATCTTCAGGACACAATCCCGACTTTGCGTTCATGATCACGTTTAGTTTCACTTTGTTTCCATAATAAAAATAACGTACACGATACGCTGCGTGCAACAAGGACAATAATTGCCGATCGTCTGCCTGTAAGACAGACAACGCTTGCGAGGGGGACAATCTTTTCCCTTGTAGCGCCATCGTAGCATACGTATCCCATAGTGACGTGTCTGTATGTACTTCGCTTACTGCGGTCATGCGTTCACCTGCTTTCGCTCGTTCCACAACTTGTCCAATGCGATATGTTGTTCCATCATCGCCACGCCACGCATGCGCCACGCCTCCCACTGGGCAAGCGTCTGCGGGCACATTCCTTCGTCCAGTCGCGGCAAAATCCCCAACACCTTTACGCCACCAAACCGTTCGACCATCTGTGCATTTTCGTATGCGATGTCTTGCATTAATGGCATACAATCATTCAAGATGACCCCTGCAATGGGGATGTGTACGCGTTGCGCCGCTTGAATCGTCAATAACGTATGGTTGACCGTACCCACGCCAGCGCGGGCGACGATAAGCAGAGGCAACTTCAACGCAACGACCAAATCACTAAGCAGATGGTGTTCCGTCAAAGGAACAGCCAGCCCTCCTGCCCCTTCGATCAACGTATAATCATACGCACGCAACCGTTTTCGCCCTTCATCGACAAGAAACTGATAAGATACTTTTTGACCGACGCGCAAGGCTGCCATCCATGGTGCTAAGGGGTGCTCAAACGTAAACGTTGCCGTCTGTTCATCCGTCTGCGCAATCCCGCTCCCCGCAACCAAACGCATGCTATCTGAAGACATCGCACCGCACGGTTCGCCCGTTTGAATTGGTTTCCACACGCAAATGGTCTGTGGAGCATCTGGGTGTTGTTGTGCGTTTCGTTTTTGAAAAACGGCTGCCAAAAGCGAGGTAACGACCGTTTTTCCGACGCCTGTATCCGTACCGGTAATAAACCATCCATTCATTTGCGTCATCCCTTCCGCTGTTCCTACCACAGATGTTCGGTACGCCCTCGCCACTTTGCCTATGCATGCCGCAGTACGAAACACGGATTAAAAACATCGATGCAGAGGGCGCCACTATAAAACCCATCACACGCACAAACATGCACAAAAAATCATTTGTTTGTGGCAAGGTGATTTTTTACAAACGTGTTTATAGAGTGTCCTATAGGGCTACATTTTGCTAAAAAAGGGATTTTTAACCAGCAGGATTCCTGTATTCAAACAATGTTTCTTATGAGTATGAGATTAGACGATGCGGCTCAAAATACGTAATAATTCTTCGTGAATGTGACTATTCGTCGCCAGCACATCCCGTGTCGTCAACCGATACGGTTCTCCTGACAGCGCCGTCACCTTCCCCCCTGCTTCTTGGACGAGCAATACCCCCGCTGCCACGTCCCATGGCTGTAAGTTTGGTTCCCAATACCCTGAAAGTCGCCCTGAGGCGATATAGGCCAAATGCAACGCTGCCGAACCGAGTGCACGCACATTGCGCACGTGAGGGGCGACCGCCGTCAACTGACGCAAGGCAAGCGGCAACTTTTGGGTGTGCTCGGTTGGAAATCCTCCCGCAACCAAACTGTGTTGCAAATCCACATCCTTCGACACAAACACACGTTTTCCTCCAACGTATGTCCCTTTGCCCTGTTCGGCAACGAACATTTCGTCACGCATCGGATCATACACAACCCCGACGATCACTTCCCCACGATGCGCCAACGCAATCGATATCGTATACATCGGAAGTTCGTGCACAAAATTCGTCGTCCCATCGATGGGATCTACGATCCACACATATTCCTGTGCAGTGAAATCCGTCATCGCTGTCGTGGAAGAGGCATAGACACTTTCTTCTCCCCAAAAGACGTGATCGGGAAAATAAGTCAAAATGTAGTTTCGAATCAGCTTTTCTGCCCCTTGGTCAACTTCGGTGACCAAATCTTGCCACGATCGCTTAGTCTGTACCGTGATCGCAGAACCGAACTTTCTCCTGATCCATTCCCCTGCCTTCGCCGCCGTACTGATCGCAACTGCGGTATACGATTTCGTCGCTACGACGGACGATTGTCGATCGTCACGTTCCATATGTCCCCCCCCTTATCCCAACCCATCTAGCGCGCATGCCCTGCATGTCCCCCATCTTCCACACACACGCGCCATCAAACACTGTATTGTTACGCTATACGCCCACGATATGGTATCCACTGTCCACATAAATGACTTCGCCCGTAATGCCCCTCGCCCACGGACTCATCAAAAACAACGCCGTATCGCCTACCTCGGAAGCATCCGTCGTACGCTTTAATGGGGATTTCTCTTCGACTTGGCGCAAAATTGCATTGAAATCGCCAATCCCTTTGGCGGCCAACGTCTTAATCGGGCCAGCGGAAATGGCATTCACACGCACGTCATGTGCGCCGAGCTCCAACGCCAAATACCGCACACTCGCCTCCAACGCCGCTTTGGCGACTCCCATGACGTTATAATTTCGCAAGGCGCGTTCTGCCCCCAAATACGTCATCGTCACAATGCTCCCCCCATTCGTCATGAGCGGATACAATCGCTGCGTCACTGCAACGAGTGAGTAGGCACTAATATCTTGCGCTAAGGCATATCCCGTACGCGATGTATTCACATACAATCCGTGTAAATCTTCTTTATTTGCAAAGGCGATCGCATGTACAATCCCATGCAAAACACCAAACTGCTCTTTTACCTGCATGGCCAATGCATCGAGCTGTGCATCGTCGGTCACATCACAAGCGAGCACCGTCGCCTGCGCGATCGTATCGGCAAGTTTGCGCACCCGTTCAGCGACGCGCGGACTTTCATATGTAAAGATGAGTGTCGCCCCTTGGGACGCCAATGACTGCGCAATGCCCCATGCAATGCTCCGTTCATTGGCTACACCCATGACCACGATCACCTTGTCTTGTAATAACCCCTTGCTATTCGTAGGCAACTCATTCATCCCCATTCATCTCGATCGTCTATTGCCCATCTCGCACGTACAACGTACCGCAAAACGCCAAAAAAAGCAAGTGCATACCCGAACGGTCGTCTACATATTTCCTTCCCTTTCGTTTATGAAACGCCTTGATTTTGCGCTATATGTTGTTGTCTCGTCTCATATCGCTCAAAGGCCAGCGCAATCAATGTGTCGAGCAGTGTACGATACGTCATCTGCGTATGCAACCAAAGTTGGGGATACATCGAAAGCGGTGTAAATCCTGGCATCGTGTTGATCTCATTGAGGAATACGGCTTGATCTTCTTCACGATAGAAAAAGTCCACCCGAGACAATCCTGTCCCTCCGATGAGTGCAAACGCTTGCACCGCCAACCGCTGTACGTCCTCAACGACCGTCTCTGGTAGTCTTGCCGGGATGACCATCTGCGTGGTAGAAGAAACGTATTTGGCCTCATAATCATAAAATTCATGTGCACATACAATTTCACCGACCACAGAAGTACGCACGTGTTCATTGCCCAATACGCCGACTTCGATCTCACGACAAACCATCGCTTCCTCGATAAGCACTTTCTCATCGTGCCGAAACGCTTCGACGATCGCTGCGTGGAGATGCGCCCCCTCGCATACTTTGGAAATCCCCACAGAGGATCCCGCTTGGGCAGGCTTTACAAAACACGGATACCCTATCGCATTTTCGATCTGACGTATGCACGCCTCGCCGTCTCGCTCCCACTGCGTGCGGGTAAAATGCACAAAACGACATTGAGGCAATCCGTGCGCCTGACAGAGCTGTTTCATCACGACTTTATCGAGACCGACTGCGGAAGCCAACACACCACACCCAACGTAAGGAATACGCAAGAGTTCGAGCAATCCTTGCACCGTGCCGTCCTCCCCATTGGCTCCATGAAGCAACGGAAAAACGAGGTCACATGCCCCTTGTTCCATCAACCACGTGATCCCATTTTGTGCCGTAGTGCGGTCAAATCGCAATGTGCTATGTGCACCGAGCGGTTGGTGAATTTGTGAACCGCGCGCCCAATACCCTGTCGGATCAATATAAATCGGATACACCTCATACCGATCAAAATCCCATGCATTGAGCACCGCTCTGGCGGTGGCCAGAGAAACTTCATGCTCTGAGGACATGCCCCCATACACCATTGCTACACGGACTTTGGCACGCAATTCTTTTGGGGCTTGGGCAGCAGACAATAGAAGATCCCCCTTGTTCGTCTTTCATTGCAGTATATGTATGCGCCACGGGTTCATCCGTGTGCCTCCTGTTTCTTCCGATATGAAACCGACTGTTCGTCGCACGAACAGGTTTGAACACCCCTTTTTACAAAGGAAGAACTTGCACGTATGTACAATTTTTCTGACATTGCCACGTTCACTTGTAAAAAAAAAGAAATGAATGCAATCCACTTTGGATTATGTTCATTTCTTCGTAACATGTTTCTTGCACCGACGCATGTGAGGGGAAAGTAAGAAACGCATTGTGAACAGAATACTTCTCGCACTGCACGGTCGATTGGTATCGCATTTCATTTTGTACGTATACTGCCGGTAGAGGGACTTGAACCCCCACGGTTTCCCTCACGATTTTGAGTCGCGCGCGTCTGCCGATTCCGCCATACCGGCGTGTAAAGTGTGCCCTAAGAGATTCGAACTCCTGACCTTTTGATTCGAAGTCAAACGCTCTATCCAGCTGAGCTAAGGGCACATATGGTGCCGAGGACCGGACTTGAACCGGTACGATAGTCACCTACCGCAGGATTTTAAGTCCTGTGCGTCTGCCGATTCCGCCACCCCGGCTTACAGTATGAAACAAGGCGCCACCCAGATTCGAACTGGGGATAAAGCTTTTGCAGAGCTCTGCCTTACCACTTGGCTATGGCGCCTCGATGAAGCGGATGATGGGATTCGAACCCACGACCCTCGCCTTGGCAAGGCGATGCTCTACCACTGAGCCACATCCGCAACGTTGGCTGGGGATCCAGGGATCGAACCTGGGAATGACGGAGTCAAAGTCCGTTGCCTTACCGCTTGGCTAATCCCCAGCGCACAGAATGAATGGGGCGATCGAGGGGAATTGAACCCCCGAATGTCGGAGCCACAATCCGATGCGTTAACCACTTCGCCACGACCGCCATATCGCACAAGTGATGGCAGGGGCAGCAGGAATTGAACCCACACTAACGGTTTTGGAGACCGCTGTTCTACCTTTAAACTATGCCCCTCTACTGGTGGAGGATGATGGATTCGAACCACCGAACCCGTAAGGGAAGAGATTTACAGTCTCCTGCGTTTGGCCACTTCGCTAATCCTCCGACATATGCGGATGCCGTCGAGAGGACTTGAACCCCCAACCTACTGATTACAAGTCAGTTGCTCTACCAGTTGAGCTACAACGGCATATCCGTACAACAAATGGTGGCTTGGGACGGAATCGAACCGCCGACACAAGGATTTTCAGTCCTTTGCTCTACCGACTGAGCTACCAAGCCTTAATACACCGCATCGTAGTTTATGCATACTACCTGTATATCTATGGCGGAGCTGACGGGATTCGAACCCGCGGTCTCCTGCGTGACAGGCAGGCATGTTGGGCCACTACACCACAGCTCCATATTGCGGGGGCAGGACTCGAACCTGCGACCTTCGGGTTATGAGCCCGACGAGCTACCGAACTGCTCCACCCCGCGATAGGATGGTGGACGCTGACGGGATCGAACCGCCGACCCTCTGCTTGTAAGGCAGATGCTCTCCCGGCTGAGCTAAGCGTCCAAATAAACATTGTATCATCTGATGCTACGCAAATGGTGACCCGTAGGGGATTCGAACCCCTGTTACCTCCGTGAAAGGGAGGTGTCTTAACCACTTGACCAACGGGCCTCATGTCATAAAATTGGTATTCCTGCGCATGAGCACCAGAGTTTTTCGCTTTATTTATCGTTGCACTAGATAGTTTGCATTACGACGGATCGTCTGTGGCGGAGAGAGAGGGATTCGAACCCTCGAGGCGCTTGTCACACCTACACGATTTCCAATCGTGCTCCTTCGACCACTCGGACACCTCTCCTCAAGGAACTCCCCGAACAGGACTCGAACCTGTGACAACTCGGTTAACAGCCGAGTGCTCTACCAACTGAGCTATCAGGGAACGTATCATCCTAAGCATCGATGTGTCACACTCAAAAATTCCCCTGCAACAATGCGACTTTCATACTATATCACAACGCCCCATATCGTTGCAACACCATCGCAACATAAATTTTACTTTTTTTATTTTTTCACTTTTTCGCTTTTATTGGGTGTCGTCCAAATTTTAATGGGTCAACACTTTTTTCGTATGCACGAGTTTGTAGCCAAGCCCACGTATCGCGTCGATGCGTATGGAATGTGATGAACTTTCAAGTTTTTTGCGTAATGTCGACACGTGGACATCCACCGTCCGTTGCCCCCCGATGTAGTCGAATCCCCATACGATATTCATCAAATCATCCCGTGTCACGACCACACCAAGACGTTGCGCCAAATAATGCAACACTTCGAATTCTTTTGGACGCAATACGATCGCTTCTCCGTTGAGGTCGACTTCGTATCGCTCTGGATAGATTGCCAACTCCCCGATCGTAATGACGCGTTCTTTGGTGGTGGGGAGGACGAGCTCTCCCTCATCACTATGCGACCGGCGCATGACCGCACTGACGCGCGCCAACAATTCGGCAACACCAAACGGCTTTGCGATGTAATCATCTGCACCGAGCTTCAATCCGGACACGACATCTGCCTCGGCGTTGCGCGCAGTCAAAATAATGACAGGGGTCTTGTTTCCCCGTTGGCGAAGCTTTGTCAACACTTCAAATCCATTCATCCCTGGGAGCATAATATCCAAAATAATCAAATCAAACGCTTCGTCCATCGCACGCTGCAACCCAACAGTGCCATGGTCAACATGCTGTACGTTGTAGCCTTCTTGGGCGAGATTATATATCAGGAGACGAGATAACGTCTGCTCATCCTCAATGACCAATACGTCTTGAGACATGGGTTAACCTCCACCAACCGTATTATTAATCATACTGCTATCTTACCACTGAACCGTTGGAATTTCAATAGTAAAACGTGTCCCCACCCCTACCGTGCTTTCGACCGAAATCGTGCCACGATGCAACTCGATGAGATGTTTGGCGATGCTCAATCCCAAACCCGTTCCGCCGGATTGGCGTGTCCGCGCCTTGTCCACCCGATAAAATCGTTCAAAAATACGAGGCAAATCATGCTTAGGAATGCCCATGCCCCCATCTTCTACAATCAAACGCGTGACCAAACCCTCCTGCTGGGGATCGTCTGTCTCCCCAGACTCCACCGTCACACTGACCCAACCTCCCTCATTTGAATAGGCGATCGCATTGGATAACAAGTTCAAGACAATTTGGCGTAGCCGATCCTCATCGGCTTCTACGTACGTTTCCAGCGGTATTTTCATCTCCAGCTGTATCTTTTTGCTGTGGGCTTGGTTTTTCATCATCAGAAAAATGCGTTCAAAAAATGCATGCAATTCTAAGGGACTGTAATGCAACTCGATTTGTTTGGATTCGACTTTGGACAAATACAGCACGTCGCCGATAAGTCGGTGCAGTCGCTCACTTTCTTCGGCGATAATCTGTAAGAAAGTCATCGCCGTATTTTCGTTCTGCAGTGCACCTTTTAGCAATGTTTCCGTAAACCCCCGAATCGCTGTAATCGGTGTTTTTAATTCGTGCGTCACATTGGACACAAACTCGTTGCGAATTCGCTCCAATCGTCGAATTTCGGAAAGATCTTGCATCAATACGAGGACGCCCCGCCCTTGTGCTTGCGTAGGCATGGGAAACAGTTGCACATCAAGGTTCCGTTTCTCTGGATAAAATGTCTCCACTTCTTCACGCGCATACTCCCCTGTTTGCATACAAAGGTCGATTTTTTGTGCCAACTGAAACGCTGTTTTTATTTTGGTATACGGTTGTTTGTAAAGCTCCTCTACGGAGTACCCTAAAAATTGCGATGCCCTTGCATTTTGCCACACGACGTGTGCTTGTGCGTCAATAATTAGTAACCCCCCTAGAAGATGATGCAACACTTGCTTCATGCGCTGTTCATTTTCTGCCATCACGGTCACGTGTTGGAGGAGAACATCGATGCCGTGTTGCGTGTGGTGACACCACTGTGCGATGGAATGCCCTTGTGGCGCATTCACCCTCGTGTCGATCCACGGTTCGAGCGATTGTGAAAGGGTTTTGAGCGTACGGTATACCGTGCGTTGTTGCCAAAAGGCGAACAACGAGCCGAATACAGCGATCCCCACACCCACAACCCCAATCCACGCACCATAAGAAAAGTCCCCTATGGCGAGCAACCCAACCCCCACACCAAAATAACAGCCACAAAAAACGACAATCCCCCACACCCACCGATGACCATGGCTGATCATGATGAAAATACACGCGGTTCAAACTGAGCCAACCGTTCCAATGACGTCTTGTCGACATCGGCATGCAAACTGTTGCCATGAGCATCCATCGTGACGACTGCGGTAAAACCGGCGACATCGAGATGCCACATCGCCTCGGGAATGCCAAAAGACAAAAAATCTACCCCATCGACATGACGGACGTTTTGGGCGTACACTTGTGCCGCCCCCCCGATGGCGTTCAAATACACGGCACCGTACTGTTGAAGTGCAGCCAATGTTTTGGCCCCCATGCCTCCTTTTCCGATGACCGCACGTACCCCGCATTTGCGGATGACCTCGCTTTGGTACGGTTCTTCCCGTGCGGATGTCGTCGGTCCTGCAGCCATCACTTTCCACCCAGTAGGATGCTCGACCATGACAGGACCACAGTGGTACAGTGCCGCGCCGTGTAAATCTACGGGCGCATCATGTTCCATTAGATGTTTGTGGATGGCGTCGCGTCCTGTATACATTTTTCCGGACAACACGACAACATCGCCTACCTTTAACTGGCGTACTGCTTCCTCCGTCAAGGGTGTAGTCAGCTCTACGATGCGCCCTGTTGGCTGTGTGTCATGCGCAGCAGGCAATGAGGGCAGCGCAACTTCCTCCCCGCGTGGATATAGCCACTGCAACAGGCGTCCCGTTTGTCCGTCTAGCAACATGCCTTGGCGACGAAATGCCCAGCAATTGTATGCCACAGAGACGAAAAAACTCGCTGGCAACCGATTCATCACACCAACTTTACAGCCGAGCAATGTGGTTTCCCCACCGAACCCCATCGTGCCAATGCCGAGCGCATTCGCCGCGTCCATCACGACCGCTTCTAACCGTGCCAAATCCGGATGTTCGTTCGTATCGTCGAGTGTGCGGAACAATTGCATTTTTGCCAATTCATATCCCGTCGTGCGGTCTCCCCCAATGCCCACCCCGATAAATCCGGCACTGCATCCTTGTCCTTGTGCCTGATACACCGCATGCAACACGCATTTGCGCACCCCATCGAGATCCCGTCCTGCTGCTCCGAGTGCCGGCAACGTACATGGCAAACTATACTGCGTGTTTTTGTTTTCACATCCTCCACCTTTGAGCAATAACTTTACTTCGATCGTCTCGTGTTCCCATTGGGCAATGTGCACGACAGGCATCCCTGGTCCGAGATTGTTCCCCGTGTTCTCCCCTGTGAGACTGTCTACGGAATTCGTACGTAAAATGCCCTGTTTGGTCGCTTGCGCTACCGCTTGTTGAATCGTTTCGGTAAGCACACGATGGGGCATGCCTACGGGCGCATGCACGATAAATGTAGGCATTCCTGTATCTTGGCAAATCGGAGAAACGTTTGTTTTTGCCAATGTGTTGTTCGATGCAATCGTGTGCAATGACAACGCTGCGCGCGTACCTGCTTGTTCTCGCAATGCACCAGCTGCCAATGCCTGCCGCACATCCAGCGGTAAATTGGTCGACGTTTCTGTGATGAGTGCGAGTATGCTTTCAAATAAGTTCGTTTGTTGTGATGCGGAAGAGTGTGATATCTGCGTCATGTCGTCGGTGCTCCTTTGACTCAAAATTGTGGTAAAATGACAGAAACCCGTTGGGGTGAACGGAACGAACGCCTCCGCAAAAGCAAAAAGACATGCGGTTCCCCCTTCATTTATCCCGTGAATTCCATCTGTTTTTTGTAGAAAGGTGTGCTGGGCGTATGAATCATTTTTTTGCCTATCTTTATCGTTTGCGCTATATTCAGCGCTGGAGCTTAATGCGCAACACCGTGCGGGACAATGTCGCCGAACATTCGTACTACGTTGCACTCATTGCGCACGCCTTGGGGACGATTGCCCACAATGTTTTTGGGAAAACACACATCGACCCCACCCAACTGGCGGTACAGGCGTTGTTTCACGATGCCACAGAAGTATTCACAGGGGACATCCCTACCCCTGTCAAACATCATAACGCAGACCTGTTACACAACTTTCGTGAAATTGAACGTTTGTCCTCCGAACGTCTCATCGGGCTCACCCCCGATGTCCTCCGTCCGTCTTACGCCCCGCTCCTCCAAACGAAAACTTCCCCCGCGAACGATGTTGTTTTGCACTATGTCAAAGCGGCCGACTTGTTGGATGCTTACCTCAAATGCCGTGCCGAACGTTCCAGCGGAAATCGGGAATTTATCCATGCAGAAGAACAAATTCTCGCCCATTTGGATGCATTGCAACTCGTAGAAGTGACGTATTTTTTGACGCATCTTGCGCCGAGTGTTGAAAAAACGTTGGACGAGCTGGGTGGCTAAACACGCCTTGACAATCTTTGCGCAATTCCGCTTGTAAAAAAGCAGGGTATCATCGACACCCTGCTTTTTTGACCTTCTACAAAACACAATTATCATCTGTGATTCATATGACTAGTAAACGTATGGGAAAACCATCGAGAATACCAAATATATCACGCATCCTGCTGCCAATATACTATACACGAGGATCCGAGTCGGATCGGACGGGCGAACGACTTGTCCATTTTCGTGTGCGACAATGGACCGTTTGAGTGCCGCCCCCATCATCCCCGAGGCAGCCCCGAGCAATACGAAGACAACACAGACAGAAATCATCCACGGCACGGTGAAGGCATCGGCGTTTTTGCCGATCAAGTACCCCCCCGAAACGAACTGCACGATGAGCAACCACTGCCCAATCAAATTCAATGTGCGCAACCCCCGCAAAAACCCCACTTGCATGTGCGGTGTCAGCTTGCGCATCGTCAAAAATACGAACGGAAGAATAAGATAAAACCCAACAGACAGTGCGCCAATGACGTGAATAAAATATACGACCTGCGTGTTCATCGCTTATGCCTCCTATGTTGAAGAAACAACCTGCGCATGAGGATCCCGATCGACGATCGCCATCACATTGCGGACAGATTGGGCAGATCGTGCTAACGCTTGTTGTTCTTCTGCGGTCAGCGCAAACTCGATGATGCGCGCGATGCCATTGCCTCCAAGCACCGTCAATACCCCCATGAACAACGATTCGAATCCGTATTCCCCGTGCAAGCATGCGATCGTAGGCAAAATACGACGTTTGTCTTTGATAATCGCTTCGGTCATTTCGACGAGCGAGGCAGCCGGGGCATAATAGGCACTGCCATTGCCCAGTAAGTTCACAATCTCGCCCCCACCCGTGCGTGTGCGTTGGACGATCGCTTCGATCCGTTCTGCCGAAAGCAATTGGTCAATCGGCACGCCGCCTGCCGTCGTATAGCGTACGAGGGGTACCATGTCATCTCCGTGCCCACCCAAGACGACACCATGCACGTCTTCCACAGAAACATCAAGCTCCCGTGCAATAAACGTACGATACCGTGCGGAATCCAATACGCCGGACTGCCCGATGACCCGATGGCTCGGAAATTGTAATGTTTGGTATGCAACATACGTCATCGCGTCGACAGGGTTGCTCAAGAGAATGACGACCGCTTCGGGACTTGTCACCCTGACTTGTTCACACACCGCACGGACGATGCCTGCATTCGTATGCACGAGATCGTCGCGACTCATCCCTGGTTTGCGTGCCATGCCAGCGGTAATGATCACGACATCGGAATTTTTTGTCTCTTCGTATGATGAGACCCCCGTGATCACACTATCAAACCGCTGCACAGGGGACGCTTCAAGCATGTCCAACGCTTTGCCTTGGGTCGGTTTCTCTAGTGCAGGAATATCGAGCAAGTACACATTGCCAAGCTCTTTTTGGGCGAGCAAAAAAGCGGTGGTCGCTCCTGTAAATCCAGCCCCTACAACCGTAATCTTTTTCCGTGTCATTCCCATCATTACACCTCACTGTTTGGCATGGATACCGCCATATTGGCGATCATGCGATCGGCAAATTCAGATGTTTTTACTTCTTGTGCCCCTTCCATGAGACGGGCAAAATCATATGTCACTGTTTTTTGGGCGATCGTCTTTTCCATGCTGCGATAAATCAACGTGGCAGCCTCTTGCCACCCGAGATGTTCGAGCATCATCACCCCAGATAGCGTGACCGACCCTGGATTCACCACATCTTTGCCGGCATACTTTGGTGCAGTCCCGTGTGTCGCCTCGAAAATCGCATGCCCCGTCACGTAATTGATATTTGCCCCCGGTGCAATCCCGATGCCTCCGACTTGGGCGGCCAACGCATCAGACAAATAATCTCCGTTTAAGTTGAGCGTGGCGATGACATCAAAATCTGTAGGACGGGTCAACACTTGTTGGAGTGCGATGTCCGCGATGGCATCTTTGATCAAAATGCGTCCCGCAGCAAGTGCTTCACGCTGTGCTTCATCTGCGGCGGCTTGCCCCGCTTCGGCTTTGATCCGATCATATTGTGCCCACGTAAAGGTGTGTGCCGCATATTCTTGTTCGGCGAGCGCGTATCCCCAATTTTTGAATGCGCCTTCGGTATATTTCATAATGTTTCCTTTGTGCACGATCGTGACACTTTTGCGTCCGTGCGTTTTGGCATACTCGATCGCCGCGCGGATGAGTCGCTGTGACCCTTCTTTAGAAACCGGCTTAATGCCAATCCCCGACGTCTCGGGAAACCGAATTTTGTTTACCCCCATCTCATGTTGCAAAAAGCCCATGAGTTTTTGCACTTCGGGTGAACCCGCTGCATATTCGATCCCTGCATAGATGTCTTCCGTGTTTTCACGAAAAATGACCATGTCGACGAGCTCAGGGTGTTTCACAGGCGATGGGACGCCTTGAAAATATCGTACAGGACGCAAGCACACATACAAATCCAACTCTTGGCGCAATGCCACATTGAGTGAACGAATGCCCCCCCCTACGGGCGTCGTCAACGGTCCTTTTATCGCTACGATGTATTCACGGATCGTTTGTAACGTTTGTTCGGGCAACCACGACGCACACTTGTGGTATGCTTTTTCTCCTGCGTACACTTCATGCCAAACAATTTGCCGTTTCCCTCCATACGCTTTGGCAACGGCTGCGTCCAATATGCGCCGTGAGGCGAGCCAAATGTCTGGTCCGATCCCGTCTCCTTCGATAAATGGGATCACCGGTCGGTCAGGCACGATAAGCTGCCCCGAAGGGCTGATGGTGATGGCGGCTCCCTCAAGGGGTTTTTCTACTTGCTCGACGGTATTCATAAATGGAAAGGCACTCCTTTGAGTAGAATCATACGAGGTCATACGAATCGCTTGTGGAAAACATCGATACAGCGGACTGTCTTTTGCGAGAAAGCAAGAGGCGTTTTACCCGAGGCAAAACGACTATGCCTTTCTGTGGGATAGTGGTGTTGACACGCGGAGTTGTATACGCACACGATGTCTACCCCATGCATATCCACTGCACTGTTATGTGGGGCATCGCCATAACCGATGTACACAGTACAGTCATCACGGATGCCCGTTGCCTTTGCTTTCAATAGACAAACACACTACCGCGAAGCGATAGGCGTGACGTGTTGCTGTGTTTTTCCTGTGTATTGTGCACGCGGACGAATCAAACGATTGTTTGCATACTGTTCGAGGATATGCGCCGTCCATCCCGACACACGGGAAATTGCAAAAATAGGGGTGAATAAATCACGCGGAATGGCGAGCGATGTATAGGTAGAAGCGGAATAAAAATCGACATTGGGCTTTAATCCTTTTTCTCCAGTCACCAGCTGTTCAATCCTTACGGACATTTCGTACCATTGGGTATTGCCTGTCAACAAACCCAACTCGCGCGACATGTGTTGGAGGTGTTTGGCGCGAGGGTCTCCGTCTTTGTATACGCGATGACCAAACCCCATAATCTTCGCCTTTTGGCTTAGTTTCGTGTGGATGTACTCGTCTACACGCTCCACCGATCCGATCTCCTCAAGCATCTCCATCACGGCTTCGTTCGCCCCGCCATGCAAGGGCCCGCGCAACGCACCAATCGCCGCAGTGACCCCCGAATACATATCTGAGAGCGTCGCAACGGTCACACGCGCTGCAAAGGTAGACGCATTGAGCTCGTGGTCAGCATGCAACACCAACGCTTTGTCGAGTGCTTTTACTGCGGTCTCTGTAGGCTGTTCTCCCGTAAGCAAATACAAAAACTGTGTCGCAACCGTTGCCTCAGGGAGTGGGGTGAGCGGTGCAAGCCCTTGTCGAATGCGTGCAAATGCGGCGACGATCGTCGGCAACTTGGCTTGTAACCGAATGGCAATGCGCTGATGCGCTTGCGGGTCTGTCTCGTGCGCCTCGGGGTCGAATAACGCCAACGCAGAAACCGCTGAACGCAACACCGCCATCGCATTGGCATCCGCTGGAAAAGACCGCAACAACGTCACAATCTCTGGTGCAATCGCCGCCTGAGCACTCAACTGTTGTATCAAAGCAGTACGCTCTGCGATCGTAGGCAACCGTGCGTACCATAACAAATGGACGACTTCTTCATACGTCGTGTGTGTCGCTAAATCGTCAATGTTGTACCCACGATACGTCAATACGCCGTCTTCAATCGAGCTAATCGATGAAGTGGTCGCAACGACGCCTTCTAGCCCTTTGGTCATGGTCATCCGATACACGCTCCTTACTCTTTTATGAATGGTTTAAGACTTTCATGACCGCTAGACGTCCACATTCATCTAAGGGGTGGTAGCGATCGGTCGTCACGGATGTTGCACAATCCATCAACCATTTTACCACAACCGTTCCCCTTTTTGCCAAACTAGGCTACAATAATATTATACATGCCTCATAGAAGACGCCAAAAATATGCAAAGTTCGTATGTACACCGAAATATCCATGCGCGCAGTACACGTCTTGTAGCAGGAGCGCAGTGATACGAAACACGGTTTGAACACAGGAATCGTATTGGTTAAAAATTACTGAGTTTTCTCTTAAAAGGAATCGCTCTGCATAGACATTTTTAATCCGTATTTCGTATGAAGCACAAAAACATTTGCATCGTAGACGCATTCCAAATCACAGTACGGGAATTCCCTCAAGGATGTCGTGAAAATTCATCGTGGACAAGAAAGGGGTGCATTGGATGCAACGCATGGGAATCATCGACATCGGTTCAAACTCCATTCGACTCGTCATCTATGAGTGGACAGAACATGGTGCGTATCGGATCGTCGATCAAGCGAAAGAACCCGCCCGACTCAGCGAACGCATCGACGATGAGGGACAGTTGTCCTCGACGGACCTCGAAACGGTATGTACGTTGTTGCAGCGATTTTTGTGGTTGTGCAAAATGCACGAAACGATCTCCGTACGGGCCGTCGCCACCGCAGCCATCCGCAATGCCCGTGGAGGACAAACCATCGTAGCCGAATTAAGTCGTCTTACGGGGATCGCCATCGACATTTTATCCGGGGAAGAAGAAGGGCGCATTGGTTTTTTGGGTGTGATGAATACGATGGACATCCGCAGTGGCTTTATCGTGGATTTGGGCGGGGGAAGCACGGAGATTTCTTTGTTTTGCGATCGGAAACTCATGCATAGCGTGTCCTTTCCCTTTGGGGCGGTCAACACGTTGCGCCACTACGGTCGAGAACGCAAACTTTCGGCGGAAGGTTTCCATGCACTGACGGATAAAATTTTACAGACGTTCGACGCACACGACTGGATTGCACAACATGCCGAGTTGCCTTTGATCGGCCTTGGGGGCACGGTACGCAGTTTATGCAAAATGGATCAACGCAAGCGCAAATACTCCCTTGCCCAAATGCATCAATATTCGCTTGCACCGAGTGATGTGCACACTTGGCTGATGGAGTTACACCAAATGAAGGAAGATCAGCGCAAACGCATCGATGGATTGACGAAAGACCGCATTGACATTATCGTCACAGGGCTCGTCATTTTGCATAGCGTGCTACTTTACACGAAATCGTCCCATTTGATCGTCAGTGGGGCAGGATTGCGGGATGGCTTATTTTTTGAGTCGATTCGTCCGACAGTGCCTGAGGGTGCAGTTGTACTGAAAAACAGCGTCGAAAACATCCTGAAATTGCATGTCGCCTCCAGCTGGAAACATGTCCATCACGTCAAAAAATTAGGCGAACAGTTGTTTTTGGACTTGCAACAAGAGCACGGGTTGCACGATCGCATGGGCATCACCTTCGGTGTCGCCTGTTTGTTGTATCGCATCGGCATCGCCATCGATTATTACAACTATGAGCAACACACGTACTACTTAATCGCCAATTCCCGCCTTGACGGTTTGTCTCATCGGGAGCTATTGCTCTGTGCGATGATCGCTTCTTTTCGTAGCGAAAAACGCATGAAACCGCTCTATGCCGAACACAAGGACATCCTCGGCGGTGCGGACCCGATGTTGGTGAGTCGGTTGGGATCCCTCTTGCAAATCGCCAGTGCACTCGACCGCAGTGAGACACAACCGATTGCGGGGGTTCAAGCGCAAACCGTAGGTCGGCAGCTGTTGCTTACCGTTACCCCGCAATCGGAGCGTCCTTGGGACATCGAACGACAACAAATTCAAACCGTAGGCAAAGAATTCGAGAAAATATGGGGCATGCGTCTGCGCCTCTTATACTAAACACTGATAGAATACAGAAATCCGATTGTTTAAAAAATACTGATATCTCCCGTAAAAGGAATCGCTCTGTATGAACGTTTTTAATCAGTGTTTAGTATTAGCAGGAACTGCGGGGGGACAGAAAAGTAGCTTGCCGTTTTCCCTTCTCTACATCAGAAATACATCGATTGCACGATTATTGGCTCATATGAATGTTTATTGAACGCATATACACAGCAGTTTTCCTTTCGTGTGAAAGAAAAAGGTGTTTTAAACGCTCGCTCGCTCGCTCATGGTCAGCATCACTTCTTAGAAAGTATTGAAATCAAGATCTTTTAGCTTATATCTTTCATATAATTCTCGAACTGGGTATATGTCTGTTTTATCCAAGGGTTTTTCTGGTTTGTATTGCGAATCATTTATGGTGTGTATGATGTCTGCCTGAGGATCACCCCCTGGCATTCCTCCCCCATTTCCCCGGAATGAAATGTCGCATTCCAACAACATGAGGTGCTTCCGCAGGGCTTGCTTTTCTTCATTTATTTTTTTGAGTTCATCGAGTAATGCGTTCTTCTTTGTCTTATCGTTTTTTGTTGTTCCGGTAATTTGGGCGATTTGTTTTTTTAATATTTTTTCGGCTTCGTTCAACCGTACAAAATGTTCGTACATCCACACCTTACTCCGCATCATCTGTGGGTTGTCTGCATGATAATTATGCCCGTATGCTTCAGTGCATTTGAATACGTATCCCCTTTCGCCCCCTTTATTTTTTCGTTGCGTGGGCTTCTTTTTGTTCTCCAACGGAGGCTTAGCATTCCCCTGCTCACTAAGGTTCGCAGATGTCGTCGATTGACAGTGCATGATCGCATATGCGAATGGCGCGATGTTTTGTATAGTAACCTTTGTCTTCGCGATGTCAGAACAACGAGATTTATGTTTTTTGAGTAGTGCTTTTCCTGCATTTTGTACAGAATTTATAACCGTAACATTCGGTTTTATCCCACATTTCTTTTTGGTTTTTTTACAGGTTTCATATGCACGATATAGCTCAAGGAGCCACTGCGTGCGTACATCCACAGTGCGTATACTTGGTTGTGGCAACGGTGGTGGTTGCTTTGCGCCTTGTTCCCACAAATACACAATTATCCCGATAATCCCCTCGCTCGCCTGCTGTAGAAGCTTCGTGCCGAGAGATTCTCCTTCACTCAATACTCTGGGGGTCGCTCCTGCTGGTACAGCCGTCATGAGCATTGCCCCTATGCATATTCCGACCATTGTTCTCTTCATCTGCACATACATCACTGTCACCCTCTATCTTCATTTTTCCATTGGTTATTTCTGGAGTTTAAATTCGTATTTATCTAACTTATAACTTTTGGGCATCTCTATAAACTGGTTTGTCAAAAATTACTTTGCATGCAGTAAGAAACGATTTTTTTGCGTATGTTTATGCGCATGATGTAGTTTATAGAGGTGCCCATTATAAAGTGGTTTATAGAGGTGCCCATTAGCACACTGCTGTATTTTATCCAAGAATGGGTGTCAATGCTGTTTTTGAGGAAGCATGATGGACAGGGTCACCCAAAACATGGGATGCAAAAGTGTTTTGTTTTATTATTATATCAAACGTTTGAATAATAATCAAGCACGAAAAAAATAAGCCATGAACACCGCTTTGGCGTACGTGGCTTGTCTCTTGTTCTCAAGACCGTTTCCTGCTACTCCATCTTCCAATCGTTTACATGAATCGAGGCAAACTGGACGCGAAATGGTGGTTGGTGGTCATTTTTCACACGCACGTATTCCCCAGTGGGCAACAATTTGCGTGCTTTTACATTATCTTGCAAATACGTGTGCAAAATGCGGATCAAACTTTGGCGTATCGCTTCATCATACACGGGACACATGACTTCTATCCGCCGTGTTAGATTTCGTGTGAGCCAGTCTGCACTGCTCACGTATATTTTTGGTTTGCCTGCATTTTCAAAATAATACACCCGCGAATGTTCAAGAAATCGATCGACGATGGAGAGCACTTGTATCCGCTCAGACAACTCAGGCACCCCTGGACGCAAACAACATACCCCGCGTACGATGAGATCGACGATCACTCCTGCTTGACTCGCTACATACAATTCGTCGATAATTTCTTTATGCGACAGTCCATTCATCTTCGCAATGATGCGGGCACGCTTCCCTGCACGGGCATGCGCCGTCTCTTGGCGAATCAAGGCGATCACTTGATCGCGCAAATCTTGCGGGGCTACACTGAATGCTTTCCAGTGGCGTGGCGCAGAGTATCCTGTCATTTCGTTAAACAGTGCGGTAGCGTCTTCCCCGATCGAGGGGTGACTCGTAAACAAGCCGATGTCTGTATACAATTTCGCTGTCGTATCGTTATAGTTTCCTGTGCCCACATGCACGTAACGACGAAGCCCTTGTGGCTCCTGACGCACGACGAGCAACACTTTGGCATGCGTTTTGAGGCCAACCAATCCATATACCACGTGACAGCCTGCTTGCTCCAACGTACGCGCCCACGCAATGTTACGCTCCTCATCAAACCGCGCCTTCAGCTCGACGATGACGGTCACTTGTTTTCCTTGTTGCGCCGCAGCACCGAGAGACTGTACGAGCAATGAATGACCGCTCACACGATACAACGTCATCTTAATCGCCAATACGTGCGGATCATGCGCTGCTTGCAACACGAACTCGGTGACGGGATCAAAGGATTCGTAGGGATGGTGCAACAAAACGTCCTGCTTTGCGATAAGGCTAAACAAATGCCCTTCTTCTTTGTATGATGCCAGCACACGTTGTGGCACGATCGGCTCAATCGTAGGGTACCGCAAGCGATCATAATTTTGCAAGGTATTGAAAAAAGGGATGAGATACGTCAAATCTAGTGGTCCTTCGATAGAAAACGTATGCTCTGTAATGTTGAACTCCGCTTGCAACACGTGAAGCGCATGCGGGTGCATGTGTTGCTCCACTTCTAATCGTATCGGATTTCCCCATTTTCGCTTGTGCAATTCTTTTTCAATGGCAACAAGGAGATCGTCAGACCCTTCTTCGTCGAGCGTTAAATCTGCATTGCGCGTCAACCGAAAAACAGAGACACTCCGCACCGTATAAGAAGCAAACAACGAGTGAATGTGTTGCTTCATGATCGTTTCGATAAACACGTATTCTGTTTTATTAGAATTTCGGCGTTTGGGCAACAACATCAGTCGCGGCAACAGAGCAGGAACATGAACGATCGCAAAGTACCATTGACTTTGTGATCCCGTTTCCTTTTGCAACACCACCGCCAAATACAGCCCCGAATGATGCACCAACGGGAATGGCCGACTTTGATCGACCGCCATGGGGGTAAGAACAGGAGCCACAATATCGTTGTAATACTCGTTCATCGCCCGCTGTTGCGTTAAATTCAGTTCCTCGTATTGCTCCAACAGCACTAGCCCTTCGTTGGCCAATTCTTTCGTAAACTGACGATACACCGTCATCTGGGAGGCAGCAAGCTCACGCACTTGCTGCAAAATCGTACGCAATAACACGCGAGGAGTAAACCCTGTCAAATCTGCTTTCGTATATCCTGCACGAATTTGATCCACGATACTTGCAACACGTACACTCATAAATTCATCGAGATTAGAAGAGACGATCCCCAAAAATTTCCCCCGTTCCAACAAGGGGGTCGTCAAGTCCTGCGCCTCTTCTAAGACGCGACGATTAAATTGCAACCAGCTTACATCACGGTTCATGTATTGGTTCGACAAGCGTCTTCCCCCCATTCATACGCATTCGGCATCAAATCTAGAAAAATCTTTTCTCTCCCTTCGTGAAGCACTTGGAGGGAACGAGAATTTTTTTCCTTATGATTTCACTGGAATCCGTATAAAACCGTTCTTATACTAAACACTGATAAAAAACGTCCATACCAAGAGCCCCATTTCACAATAAATCACTGCGCTTTTTAACCAATAGGATTCCTGAATTCAATCAGTAGTGTTTAATATTAGATCACGGGTTTGCACGTTTGTGTGTGAAGAGGGTTGTCGTCGTTCCTATGCATAAAACGCCGTGAAAAATGACACGTTCCCCTATATCGCGTCTACGGCTTCATTTGCCAAATAAATAACACCCAGCTCCGTGAAAATGGTCACACGCATGCCGTCTTGTAACACGTCCAATGCACGTTCTAGCCCGACGACGACAGGTTTCCCTTCACTGAGTCCCACAACCGCCGCGTGAGACGTAATGCCCGATGCTTCGGTCACGATCGCAGCTGCATGGCGAAAAGCAGGGACATATTCATTATCGGTTGTCGCTGCGACGAGAATAAACCCAGGTTTCATTTTTTCGTTCGCCTCTTGAGCGGAACGGGCAACAACGACTTGTCCAGTGACGACTTGCGTCCCAATGCCTTGTCCACGGGCAATCCGATGCCCAATTTGGTGAATGCGGATGAGGTTGGTTGCCCCTGCATGTCCGACCGGCACACCCGCTGTAATAATGACCAAATCGCCAACTTGTACGTGCCCGCTTTCTTGCGCCAACCGCAAGGAGTGCGTGAAAAGCTCATCTGTTGTCTTGACCGGCACGCCTTTAATTGGGATGACTCCAAACACGAGATTCAAACGACGCATGACCGATTCATCTTGGGTAATGGCAAGAATGGGCGCTTTTGGACGATATTTGGACACCATCCGTGCGGTGTATCCACTCTCTGTGGGCGTAATGATCGCTTGAGCATCAAGATCCAAGGCAGAGTTGGCAACGGCTTGGGAGATCGCTTCGGTGATCGTCGTCTGTTGGGCGTGCGCTTGTTGTAAAAACATCTCGCGATATTTTAAGACGGACTCTGCTTTTTGAGCGATACGCGCCATCGTCAACACAGATTCTACGGGATATTTTCCAGCTGCAGTTTCTCCGGATAACATCGTCGCATCCGTCCCGTCAAAAATTGCATTGGCGACATCACTCGCTTCCGCACGCGTCGGGCGGGGCATCCGTTGCATGGAGTCGAGCATTTGGGTGGCAGTAATAATCGGTTTCCCTGCACGATTGCACAATTCTATCATGCGTTTTTGGACGATCGGCACGTCTTCTGCGGGAATTTCAACCCCAAGGTCTCCGCGCGCAACCATGAGACCGTCAGAAACCGCCAAAATTTCTTGGAGATTGTCCACACCTTCTTGGTTTTCGATCTTGGAGATAATATGGATGTGTTTTGCCCCGTGCTCCTCGAGAATCGAACGTATTTCGATGACATCACTCGCTTTTCGCACAAAGGAAGCCGCGATAAAATCGACACCCTGTTCGATGCCAAACCGAATATCCGCCGCATCTTTGACCGTAATTCCTGGCAAATTAATGCGTACCCCGGGGACGTTGACTCCTTTGCGACTTTTGAGCTCTCCTCCATTGATGATGCGACACGTAATTTCGGTGTGATCAATCTGTTCCACACGCAACCCAATGGTCCCGTCATCGATCAAAATCGTAGACCCAGGCTGCACGTCTTGGGGCAACTGGGCGTATGTGACGGAAACGCGTTTGTCGTCGCCTTCGATCACGTCTGTGGTGAGTACAATACACGCATCCTGAATCAGTTCTATCGGCTCATGACGGAGTTTGCCTAGGCGAATCTCTGGTCCCTTCGTATCGAGCAAAATCGCCACTGTGGTACCCAGTTGTGCACGGGCCTCCTTAATATTGCGAATGCGATTGCCGTGCTCTTCAAAATCTCCGTGTGAAAAGTTCAGGCGGGCGACGTTCATCCCCGCTTGGATGAGTTTTACAATGTTTTCTTTGGACTCGGATGCCGGCCCGATCGTACATACAATTTTGGTTTTTCGCAATGCAATTTCTCCTCTCCATCGTGGGACGGTTTCTCATTGTTCAAAGGTACTTTTTTTCTCTTAAAATAAATACTAATACTAAACACTGATTAAAAACGTCCATACGAATAGCCCTGTTTCACAAGAAATCACCGTGATTTTTGCCCAAAAGGATTCCTGTATTCAATCAGTGTTTAGTATAAACACGAGTTGAACACACATCCCTCACGGAAAGACTACGCCTTGCTGTCCCCGTTAAAATCCCTTTTGCTTTCCCGCAGAAGGAGCCCTCAGTGCATATGTTTCCCCATGCGCAATTCGTATGACACCATACTAAAAGGTGCGTCCTCCGTCTTTACTCCAAAAACGAGCCAATCGCACGAAATTTATCGTATCGATCGCGACGCAATTCGTCTGGGGAGTGTAATAATAACGATTTTAGATGGCGCACAATCGCTTCTTTTATGTACTGGCTTTGGATGTGGGGGTCACGGTGTGCGCCTCCACGCACTTCGGGGATGACTTCTTCGATGATCTGCATCGCATGTAAATCCGCAGATGTAATTTTCATCGCCTCCGCAGCTTGATCCGCTTTGGTTGCGTCTTTCCATAAGATAGAGGCTGCCCCATTTGGTGAAATCACCGAATAAATGGCGTGTTCCAGCATCAACACACGGTTTGCTACTCCCAAGGCCAACGCCCCGCCACTCCCGCCTTCGCCGATGACCACGGCGATGATCGGCACCCCAAACCCTGCCATCTCCATCATATTGCGGGCGATCGCTTCCGACTGTCCACGTTCTTCTGCCGCCCCCCCCGGATACGCCCCTGGTGTATCAATGAACGTGATGATCGGGCGACCGAACTTTTCTGCTTGACGCATGAACCGCAGCGCTTTGCGAAATCCCTCTGGATGTGGCATCCCAAAATGGCGGGCAATATTGTCCTTCGTGTCTTTGCCTTTTTGGTGCCCCACGACCGTGACTGGCATGCCCTCTACCCGTGCGATCCCCCCTACGATCGCCAAATCATCGGCAAACAGTCGATCCCCGTGCCACTCGATAAAATCGGTAAAAATATGTTGGATATACGTCAAACATGTGGGACGTTGCGGATGGCGGGCGAGTTGCATGCGTTGGGCAGGCGTCAATTGTGCGTACAGTTCATTTTCTAACACGGCATATCGTTCTTCTAGGACGGCAATTTCCATCGAAAAATCGATGCCTTTTTCTTGGCTGAATGCACGCAATTCGTCTATTTTTGCTTTGAGCTCGCTGACGGGACGTTCAAAGGGCAACTCATAAGGCATCTTCGTCACCTCCTCGGGGAGCCTCGTGAAGTGCGAGTATTTGCTGTAAAAAAGGGCGCATCTGACTACGAGGAACAACGCGATCAAGCTGACCATGGGCCAGATTGAACTCCGCCGTCTGGAAATCTCGGGGCAACTGTTCCCGTATCGTCTGCTCGATGACGATGCGCCCCGCAAACCCCACGATCGCTCCTGGTTCTGCCAATATGATATCGCCCAGCATGGCAAAACTCGCCGACACGCCACCGAGCGTCGGATCGGTGAACACAGAGATGTAGAGCAATCCTGCGGCATGATGGCGTTGAAGGGCAGCTGCCGTCTTCGCCATTTGCATGAGACTGAGGATGCTTTCCTGCATTCTCGCCCCCCCAGATGCGGAGAAAATCACCAATGGTTTGCGTGTGTAAGTGGCTCGTTCGATCGCACGGGTAATTTTCTCGCCGACGACAGAGCCCATGCTCCCACTGAAAAATGAAAAGGTAAGCACTGACACGACAACGTCTATGCCTCCGATCGTCCCCTCCCCAGAGATGACAGCATCTTGTAACTGTGTTTTTTCTTTTTGTTGGCTTAGTTTTTGGGCGTATCCTGGAAAATGCAGTGGATCTTCCGAGGTCATCGTCGCATCAAACTCCACAAAACTCCCTTCATCTACGGTGATGGCAAGTCGCTCCCACGGACCGATCTTAAGGTGGTAGCCACACGCAGTGCATACGTGCAAATTTTTCTGTAACTGTTCACTAAAATGAATATGGCCGCACTGCGGACATTTATTGACGAGACCGTCAGGAATGTCGTGCTGGGCATTGGGGGAAGGAATGATCGCATATTTTCGTTTTTGGGGAAACCAATCGCGGATCACCGCTACACCTCATCTTTCTATCGTCCATTTTATTTTCGGGTATGCAACATTCTTCAAAAAACAATCCCGCCGAAACGGGCAAACGACCGACTGTACGAAGCGATAAGTATGATCGATCAACCGGAAATATGCACGGTCGTAGCAGACACATAATCCTATTTTTGTGTACACCACCCAGCGCACCGTGGCGTAACTTCTTTATTTTGGCAACTTTCATAGCCTTCGGGTACACGAAAGAAAAAGCAAGGAGTCAATGCTGTAAAATTTCATGCAACACGTCTTGTACGTCTTGCGTTTCCCCTTGTGGGACTAAGATTTGGTACTGTGGTTTCATGCCTCCCGTCGGCTTCACACGGACTAAAAATCCCTCTGCTGTAAGCTTTTCACAAATGAGTTGCGCAGTTTGATCGGACGGCGCAATGTATATGACGGTCCACATCATAGCGACCCCCTTCAACCCACTTATATGCAATGCATCGATTTTTATTGATTTTTTTTATGATAGCACACACGGGGATGCACATTCAACTATGCAGTTGGCACGACTGATCCTAGTACATCGTTTGATAAACCGATTTGTAAAAAAATCACGTTGCCACAAACCAACGCTTTTTTTGCCAATGGTGATGCGCTTTTATAGAGGCATCCTTCAAGGAGACACAGCACATTTCTTTTTGCGCAGACGTAATACGAATCACGTTTTCAACCCATATCTCCCGCGGAAGGGCTAGGCCTTTGTGCCTCGGTTAAACCAGCTTTTGTTTTCCCGCTACGGGGGAACATTGTTTTTGCGTGTCTTTGAGCCCACTCCACGAAACATCACATCGAAAAACCCCGCGAAATTGATTTTCAGGGGTCTTCCGTTTTTTTTTTATTTGTTCATTCCGTTAATGAAAACGCACACCGCAACACAGTAAAGGAGAAGTCTTTCTGCCACGGTGTGCTTTGTACGCCCTTTATACGCCATAAAAATTCAAAGAAGTGAAAATTGAAAATGTAAAAAGAAAACCATCCAACAAGGTTACTTCACATTTTTCACTAAGCGGAAGCCGATATCCCCGTAAAGGTATCCCGGCGGGAGACCACCGACGAAGCTTCTGGGCAATTCACCGCAGTCACTATCCCATTCCGCACTTTTGAAGAGCATTCTGCAAGTCCCCCCTAAAAGAGTCCGAAAGCCATCATCGTTCAATCCAAGCTCTGATAAAGAGCCATCGACAACCCACTCAAACGCATTCCCAGTCATGTCACAGATTTTGAGGGAGTTGAGCGCTTTTGTACACACCTTTTGTGCGCTACCCTGATTAATCCATGCCACTCTTTTCGTTTCGGCTTCGTTGGAGCTCATGTCTGTCGCCCCACTCGCATAGTTCCCTGGTGTCCAGTAATACATCTTGCCGTCTGCTCCCTTTGTGGCTATTGCTTTTTGTACTAGCGATCCTTTGACTGGCTTTACCGTGCCAAGAAATCTTGCCGTGAGTTCCGCTTGTACTTTTGTCGGCAATTTATACCCGTCATACTTTCCTTCCTTTACATTTTTATACAATCTCAAGTACGTCGCATCTTTGAGTATTTTGTTGTTGTTTGCCACCCGATACACTGGATCCAATCCGGACCACTGCGAGTATGCATTCGCAAATACGACTGCATCGCCCTTACTTATCCCTGTAATTGGTTTGTCCTTTCCAGCGTTGTCCCCTTTATTTGCAAACCTATACCCGTTCTGGATCGCCCAGCGATGCACCTCGCTCCACAGAGCACCTGTTACTTCTGTCTTTCCGATCTCAAAGTCGGGCAACTTCACTTTTGTGATGTAATCGTATCCCCCCAAAGGCATTTCTTTAATCTTCGATGCGGGGACGCGGATCATGACCATTTTTGTCATCAAAGGCGTTGTTTTCTCTGCATTTTTCAAGGTTTTTACAACAGGTTTTACAACAGGTTTTACAACAGGTTTCGCCTGCACGAGTCCCCCACTCCCGATCATCCCGACACACACTGCTGCGATCGCCATCCGTTTTAGCTGATTACTTTTTCCGCTCTTCATCGTCTACTTGCTCCCTTCGTGTTTTCCTTGCTCATGACTTTCTTCTTGGGATGCTTGCCTACTCTGCTCTGCATTCCCCTGCTGGTGACAACGCATCTGCGTATGCACCAAACAGCACATTTGGTTTTCCAAACGTATTCGATTTCACGCCCCGACGTACATCGCTGTGGCAAAACTAACGCATACGCACGCAGGATGCTCCTTAGGGATCTCGATTTCGCATCGCATATCACTCCTTTCTCGTTGCGTACCCCTATTATACAAAAAAAAAAAAAAAACGATGTCAAATTCCAAGGTTCTACTGGGTAAGTTTTTTTCTTGGCATAAGATACATTGCGTGAATAAAATGCAGCGGCATCACCGTGATGTTGTCATTGTACGGGGAAACGTAGCCAAAAAACCCTTCGCTACGCCTACGTCTTTGTGCGACGCTGGAGGAAGGGGGACGGGGATTTGTCGTTTGTGAATGTATTCATCCTCATTCATGGACAGTCTTCCGCCTTTGCTGCCACCGGATTTGTTGCGCGTTGCCTCTGCTCACAAAACCTGAATTTGCTCAAAATCAATCCATTCATGCGTTCCACGCTAATCACAATACGCCAACCGTGGCAATCTCGGATTGTTGCACATCTTTTCTCTGATCTCTTGTAAACTCAGCGCCTTGTTTGGTGTCCTATACATCGTTTTATTCAATTCGTCTGCGATTTCTTTTTCGATGGCGAAAATATCGAATTTCCCAAAAGTCGTTTCTTCTTCAAAAATCTTATAGAGCACTTTTTCCAACGGAACCTTGTGGTTTTCCAATGATTTTTTTATGATCTTTACATCCAACGCTTTTACTGGATTATATCCTTTTTTGCGATGCGCATTGTACATGTCTGTCAACTTTTTTACCAAGAGTGCCGCATATAAATAATCCATCGTTTCCCCTCTGAACTTTTTTATCGAAGGGATCGCCCTCACGTTTTGTACGTTAAATCTTTTTGCAATGAAATTGTATCGAGATGGGATCGTCCGCGGACAAAAAAGATACTCCGTGATCACCGCACCGCCTTCTTTGATCACAGAAAGGTCGTCATATTTTGCATATCTTTCATTTTTTTCCTTTTCTTCCAAATCGGATAAATCCCCCATCGTACAACGCAATATTTCTCCGTGTTTGAGGTGTCTAAACTCATGCATGATGGTGGCGACCTTATTTTTTATCCACGTATTTTTATTGCCGTTGTCCCAATCAAGATCAACAAAAACACGCCTCGGTTGCGAAGGAATCGCATATCCCGCAGATTTTAGTATTGTTGCGAGTATGATTTGGTACTTCACGAAAGAAACGTCTAACCCCTTATTTTTATACGTTTCTTCTAATGCGAGACACAATTCCCTCAATCGTTCTTCTACCTCGTTTTCATTTCGTTGTTGGACAAAATCCCACTGTACGAACATTTCGATGGATCCACACATCCCGATGACAATGAATACCCGACGCGTGGCGTGGAAACCTCCATTTTCCACTGGAATTTCCACTTTTTTTGGATTCGCATTCTTTTTATAGGCAGTACGTGCCCTGGAAGTCGACATTTTTGGTGACGATCTCGGAGGTTCTCTGACGATCTTTAGGTTTCGATCCCGTTGAATTTTATCCATAAGCAACTTGCCACAGTCCATTTTCCCTTGCGCAAGGCAGGTATTCAACGCATCCACATACGTGCGCATCCCGTACTTTACGAGCATCCACTTTATAAAACTGCACATTTTTTTCCAGATCAACTCAGCACACTGTTTTTGCGTCATATTTTTGCACACATCAAAAACGAGTAACGCGATCAACCCATTGGGATCTTTCTCTTGTTTTTGGGACATGTTCCTACAAAAATTTTCGCCGATTGTTTTGATACATTGGTTGTACTTTTCTATACGAAACGCTTTTTCTTGCTCCGCCCTTTCTTTTTGTGCATGGAGCAAATAGAGCGCTCCTACCGTGCGCAAAATATCCACAAAAACCGGTGTAGCGGCCGGTGCTAGCGTCACTACAGCCTCGGCATGCTTCACGGGGACAATCCCGCTCCCCAAGAGAAGGCACACGATCCATGTCCAATGATGCCTCCTGCGTGCGTACATCTTTAGACCCTCAGCGCTCTCTCCGCCTTGTTCCTTTTCGTGTATGATACGGATGAAAAACCCCCCCCAAATGCAAAAAGTATCCATGAACCCCAGATGAGCGCACAACGTATGCCTATGCATGGTCAGCTCTTGAACAAGTCTCATCACGGCGCCTTTTTTGATCATAATACCAAAAAAATTCGTTGTCAATTTTCATAGTTGCGTAAAATACGCGTGTTATCCTGCTCCCATGCATGCGTCCGTTATCCACTAGAGAGCACATTATAATACAATTGGTTTTCAAGGTGTCTATGTTTCTTGCCATCCCATCGTTCCCTTGACGCACGTTTCCTGTGTTGCCGTCAACCTGCGATAAGTCGAACCTTTTTTGCCCATGGGATGCACATCTCATCCGAATGACCCATTGAAAACATCACCACAGAGGGTTCCCTTTTGCGAGAAAGCAAACCGCGGTTTAACCGAGGCACAAAGCCGTATCCTTTCCGCGGGGGATGTGGTTTGAAATCGCGATTCGTATCACCTGTGACGTGACGGGAATAAACATTATACGGACTCAACTTATTCATCCTCATCCAAACACACCTGATCGGTACATGTACCGCGTTTCGCTTGTGTGTTTATAGACGTACCCTTATGGTATAATTTACATGTAAGAGGTTCCCGCACATGGTCGACATACCCCCGTCGCCATACGATTTATAGAGTACGCCCGCCTTACGAGAAGTCGGCACTTTTTTGTGTATGTGTTGGGAATTCTCCCCCTGCGTTCAAACGACTTTATTTGCACAAACACGCGAGATATACTGCATTGCTTCTGCTTATACGAAACACAGTTTGAATACAGAAAACCGATTGGTTAAAAATCACTATGTTTTCTCGTAAAAGGAAACGATCTGCATAGACGTTTTTAATCCGTGTTTAGTATTCCCTGTGAAAGGAGAACGGTTCACCGATGTCCCCAACACCCCAAAAACAATCGTCCCCGCGCAAATCTCGCCGAATTCTTCCACGTTATCTGTCTTTGTTTGGAGGACTGATGTGGACGTTTTTATGGCTGACCGTGTTGCTCGGTACCATCGCGGCGGGATACGTCGCAGCATTGGTGCACGAAGAAGAAATTCGTTCCCGCACGCTCATTCGTACGATGGTTTCCCAAAGTAGTGAGACTGGATTCGTATATTTCCAAGATGGCTCCGTTGCCGGACAGCTCCGCACCGAGGAAGACCGTCGGCGCATTACATACCGTGACATCCCCCCGCTCATCGAACAAGCCGTGTTAGCGACCGAAGACGATCGTTTTTATGCGCACCACGGCGTCGATATCCCCAGTTTGGCGCGTGCGATACGCCAACGTTTGCTTAATGAAGACGTCCAAACCGGCGGTAGCACGATTACCCAGCAGTTGGCGCGTCGCGTTTTCTTAAGTTTAGAAAAATCCGATGCCCGCAAAATAAAAGAAATCTTCTTGGCACTCCGCATCGAACGCTTCATGACCAAACAAGAAATTATGGCCGCCTATCTGAATAAAATTCCATACGGGAACGGGGCTTCGGGGTACAACTTATATGGCATTAAAGCCGCCGCACGTGGCATTTTTAATAAAGACCTCACTGCGTTACATCTCGCCCAAATCGCCTACTTGACCGGTTTGCCACAGCAACCAACTACATTTTCTGCCTTTACGAGCAAAGGCACGTTCAACGCCACTGGTTTTGCCGCCGCCAAACAACGACAAACGATCGTGTTAGACCGCATGCATGCAGAGGGCCACATTACCGCTGCCCAACACAAAGAAGCATTGTCTTTTGATATTCAAGGAAGTTTAGCGTCTCCAAGTCGCAAAGATTATGCCATATATCCCTTTTTGATGCTCGAAGCGGAACGGCAAGCCGCCGAAATTTTACTGCGCACGACAGATCCGACCCTTACAGAAGCACAGTTGCGCGATCAAGAAAATGCACCACGTCTGGCGGATGCACGCGAATTGCTGTTGCGTGGAGGGTACAAAATTTACACTTCTATCGATCGGCAAGTATATGACATCATGACGGCAGTCGCCCAAAACAACAAAAACTTTTCCAAAGATTCTCCGCGAAAAGGCATTGAACAAGTCGGTGCTGTTTTGTTGGACAACGCTACAGGAGCAATCCGCGGCATGATCGAGGGGCGCGATTTTTCCAAAGAACAGCTCAATCATGCGACACAAATGTTGCGTCAACCAGGTTCTGCCATGAAACCCATTGCCGCCTATTTACCCGCCCTAAATCTTGGGCTGATTCAACCAGCGAGCATCCTCGATGATGTCCCGCTCGTATTGCCCGATCGTCAAAAAGGTGTGCACATCCCCCAAAACTGGGACAAAAAATTTCACGGTCTCGTCACAGCACGGCAAGCATTAAACCAATCGTGGAACATCCCCGCATTGCGTCTTTTTCTCGATACGGTCACCGTCAAAAAAGCATGGGATTTTACACGTTCCCTCGGAATCACCTCAATTACGCGTGCCGATGAGCAAGCGAGCACTGGCGTCATCGGCGGCTTAAAGTATGGCGTATCGGTGGAAGAACTGACGAATGCGTACGCCACAATTCCCAACAAAGGAATGTTTGTGGATGCCTATTTTATCCAGAAAATCACCGATGCACAGGGCAACATCGTCTATGCGCACAAAGTGAATCCACAACGTGTTTTTTCGCCACAAGCGTCCTTTTTAATGACAGATATGTTGCGTACCGTCGTCACCGCAGGGACAGGAGCCGAAGTACAGCGACAGTTTCAACATAAGAATAAAGTGACTATTGCGGGGAAAACAGGGACAACAAGCGATAATTACGACTTATGGTTTGTTGGTTTTTCACCTGATGTTACGTTGGGGGTGTGGATCGGATACGACCAACCGAGTAGTTTGCCTGCCGCAAGTCGGGCAAAGCGCGTATGGACGACGATCATGAACGATTTGTACAAACAAAAACCGAGTCTTTTTCCTACACAAGCGTTCCCGATGCCCAGTGACATCGTCCGCAAAACGGTGTCTGCTGTTTCTGGATTGTTGCCCACCGCACTCGTCCTAAAAGAAAACAAAACCGTCACCGATTATTTCCAACGCCAATACATCCCTACAAAACTCGACAACGTCCTGCAAGAGGAAAAAATCGTCGAGGTCGATGGGAATGTGTACCGCGCAAACCCACTCACGCCTGTAGAATTTACAAAATTACGGGTTACGATCAAGCGTGATCCGCCGTTACAAGATATCATCGCCAAAATTGAAAAAGCGTGGTCGACACAAAAAAAACCCGCACCCGATAGCAATACGCCCTTTGACAAAGCACGATTTATGCCCCAAGACGGATACGTAGAAATGCCCACAGAAAATGACCCACGCGTCGATGACGGCGAAAATCCGACGCCACCACTGCGCCTATTGCTTCAACAAAACGGTAACAATCTCACATTGTCGTTTACCGCCAATGTCCAAAAAGATGTCGTCGGCTATCGCGTATTTCGTGCCAATGACGACAATGCCTATGCCCCATTGACCGACCGTGTCATTTTCCAAACGAACACCCCTCAATTTACCGATACGATAGGCAGTACGGCACAGTCGTATTACGTCGTAGCCGTCGATGTCGTCGGGCGTACGTCGCCTCCGAGCGAACCTGTCACGACAGGCGCAAGTGCTGCGCAATCCGTCGAAAATACGTTGGAGTGGCAGCAAGACCGTACCGAAAATCCTCCTGTTCAAGTACAACCGAACACAGATGAGCAACTCCCAAGAGATACTACACCGAGTCCATCCACGAACGAGCCAAATGAAAATGCCACCGTACCCCCGTCTGCACCGCAACTGCTCAAAGTATCCAAAAGCGAGTTTGGCGTAGAGCTCATGTGGAAACCGCATGCGAACGATGAAATCGTAGAGCGATACGACATTTATTATTCTGCTACCGAAGAGGGCGAAAAAGAACTGATCGGCTCTACGTTTGAACCCGCCTTCTTGTACTCTTCAGCAATGACCACAGGATGGTATACCGTGCACGCCGTCAATGAATACGGGGAATCCGCCCCCTCAAAAACTGTTTCTTTCAAGGAATAGTCTTATGCTTTTCAACGAACACAGCGAAAAACAAAAGGGTTTTCTCAGGAGTTTCCATATGGATGCTCCTTTTTCCCTTTTGTCTTATGTATGCAATCGTGCCACAGAATTACGCATCATGAGGTGATGCTCGAGAATTACGTTTGGTTGTACAATTTCTTCATCATGGATGAGTTTGGTCAACAAGCGCATCGATACCGCACCAATGTCATACATTTGTTGGGCAACGGTGGTAAGTAGCGGGCGCACCATTTCTGCCAATGTAATGTTCCCGATGGAAATGACGGATACGTCATCGGGCACACGCAATCCGACGTCTTGCATCGCATGAATCGCCCCGATCGCCATTTCGTCGGTGCAGGCGAACAATGCGGTTGGTTTTTCGGGAAGCTGCAATAAATGCTCCGTGTTCAAAAAGCCGTCACGATACCGATACTTTCCTGTGCGTACCCACTCATCCCGATACGGAATTTTGGCCTCAGCTAACGCACGTTTGTATCCGTGAAACCGTGCATATCCCGTCAATGGATCGTGCAAATCCCCAGAGAGCATCGCAATCGAACGGTGTCCGTATTCAATCAACAACTGCACTGCATCATACGCCGCTCGTTCGTGATGAATATCGACCGAAGGAATGGATCCGTGGGGGGCTGATGTGCCACATAAGACAACAGGCACAGACGCCTGAAACGCTTGAAGATGTTCCTCTGTGATCCGCTCCCCTAAAAAAAGCAACCCGTCAACTTGTTTTTCCAACAGCGTATTGATCAATCGGATTTCTTTTGCTTCGTTTTGGTCAGAGTTACACAAAATAATGTTATACCGATACATCAGCGCAATGTCTTCAATGCCTCGTACCATGTCAGGAAATACGGCACGCGCAATATCTGGAATGACCACACCGATCGTCGTCGTTTTCTTACTCGCTAATCCACGGGCAACGGCATTTGGGCGATAACCGAGACGTATTATCGCTTGCAAAACACGTTGGCGTGTCGTTGGCTTCACATTCGGATTGTTGTTGACCACACGCGACACCGTGGCCAGCGACACTTTCGCCTCCCGCGCAACATCATAAATCGTAACCGTCATAGGCAACCTCTCCATTGTGTTCGTTCGTATCCTTGGCGTATTGTGGAGCGATTATACTACGTAGCATTGAGCATGACACGAGTGCGCAAAAAAGGTGTTTTTTATTGCCCCATATGAAACACTGATTAAAACCATACGTACAGCAGGCTGCATTTTGCGGAAAAGCAAAAGGCGTTTTACTCGATAGGGGATATCGTTTGAAATCGTGTCAAGAAGACATGTGATTTATTGGATCGCATTGTTAAACATAAGCTCGGCTTTGGAAATTTGGGTGAGACGTGTTTCGACATCGGCAACCCACTCGTTGTTTTGGAGAGACTGTGCTAACAGCAACAAATCCAACAGCTGATTAATGCGTTCTTCTACGATGACAGGGACAGGGCGATTGCGCCGTTTGCGCCGATTTGCTTCAAAGAAAATGTACGCCAACTCGTTGACCTCATTAAACCAAATGTGCTGTTCTACCGGCTTGTCTCCCAAATCACGCAACAGTGCGATCAAATCAGGAGCTACTTCGGGGAGGACTTCACAATGGCCACACTGGGCACAACCCAACACAGGCACATTCATAATTGCCACTTTCTTAGAATAAATAAGAGAACGAAGCCGCAATGTCTTTTGGTGACCACAAGCGCAACTTTTCTCCATTTTAATCCCCTCCTCCAGTAGCATCGACGTGCAAAAAATGTTTTTACGTTGTACTATTCGACGCACAAGTGTTCAATTCCTTCTCACGAATGTTTCGTATCGCTTAGGAATGTTTTTTATGCCATTCCTCCGCAAGGTGAAAAGTGCTGTTGCAAAATCGCTTGTACGTCTGTCGCCGTATGTGCGCACATCAGTGCCTGTTTCAAGGTACTCGCCCGTGCTCGATTGCACGACTGTAATGCTTGTTTAATGGGTAAAATTCGCCGACTTGACATACTGAGTTGTTGAATGCGACAGCTCAGCCACAGTGGCAATGCCAACGGCTCGCCTGCCAATTCACCACATACCGTCAAGGGGATTCCCGCCTTGGCCGTCTCTTCGGCAATATGATGAAGGAGTGCGACCATCGCTGGATGGTACGGGTTGTACAAGTGAGCGACTCGCTCATTCATTCTATCGGCTGCAAGTACAAATTGTGTAAGATCATTCGTGCCGATACTCATGAAATTTACTTCCGTACAAAATTGTGCGACCATCCATGCCGCAGCTGGTACTTCGATCATCATCCCTATCGGCAAGTCATCCCGATACCCGATGCCTTCGTAAGTGAGCTGTGTCCGTATGTGTGCGACCATCTGCTTGATCTCACGAAGTTGTTCCATGTGCGAAATCATCGGCAAGAGCAGTCGTACATCCCCGTACGCACTCGCCCGTAAAATCGCCCGAAGTTGTGTGTGAAACTGGTTAGATTCCGCCAATGATATGCGTATGGAGCGATAACCCATTGCGGGATTGTCTTCTTTGGGATGTGCAAAGTAAGGTAAAAACTTATCTCCCCCGATGTCTATCGTACGTATCGTCAATGGTTTTCCTTGACATCGGATAGCGACTTGACGGTACATATAAAATTGCTCTTCTTCTGTCGGAAAACGATCTTGTTGCATGAAGAGAAACTCTGTGCGAAACAACCCAATTCCTTCTGCGCCATCTTGCCACACCGTTTCCAATTCCGCAAACGATGTAATGTTTGCATACAACGTCAGCAGATGCCCATCTTCTGTGAGGGCTATGCGTTGCGCCTGCTGGCGGTCTCGTGTCAATTGACGTTGTTCGATCGCTTGTAATGCCACATAATGTTCAACATCGATCCGTGTAGGGTTTGTCGTAATTTGACCCGTATGCCCATTGACGATTACCCATTCGTTGTTGCGCACCTTCGTAAGTAAAAGCTCATCGTACACCATAACAAATGGAATGTGCAATGCTCGCGCCATAATCGCAGTATGTGACGTATATCCGCCCGAAACGGTAATGATGCCTTGAATGTTTTGCGGGTTGAACTTTACAAACTGTGAAGGAGTGATGTCTCGGGCAACGAGCACATACGGCTCGTCTTCTGTCAAATACGTCTGCTCCTCCTCACCGAGTAAGTGCATCAACACACGATTGGCAATGTCATAAATGTCTGCGACCCGTTCACGCAAGCGGGCATCCTCGGATTGTTCGAACAATTTCATATATCGTTGCGCCACTTGCTTCATGGCGGACGCTGCCGACAGTCCGTGCTGTTCGATACATTCGCCCATCTCACTCCACAAAAAAGGATCATCGAGCATCGCCACGTGCGCATCAAAAATGCGGGATTCCTCCATCCCGATGACTTCTTCCGTCTCTCGCTTTAGTGTCCAAATGTCTACTTTGGCGCGTTCAATCGCAGCTTTTAATTTCTGCATGTCGTCGGCAGGATGGTGTGTTTTTGTGCGATGCCTCGTCTGTTTCCACCGCATGGTCGGTTCAAAGACATAGGACTTTGCTACGGCAATCCCTGCTGAGACGACGATCCCGTTCCATATTTTGGACACTTCCATGTTACACCTCCTCACGCGACATCAACGACAGCACGATGGTTTTCCCGCGTTGCACACGGGGAACAGCGCTCTCCACCCAACGCAATGGTGAGCGTGGCGTCACGAGAAGCACGACAACAGGGGAAGTGGCTGCATGGCGCAAACGAGCGAAATCACACGTGAGCAGCCGTTGGCCTGCTTGCACCACATCTCCCTCCTGTACCGCATACGTAAACGTAGCAGGGTCGGCTTTAGCACTGTCTATTCCGAAATGTAGAAGAAGCTCGACACCATCTTCTCTGCGTATACCTAACGCATGTTTGGTCGGATAAATGAATGCAATCTTCCCTGCCATCGGGGAAACGACTTCTGATTCATCTGCAAAAAAAGCGACCCCGTCCCCTGCCAAACGTTGCGCAAACACGGGATCAGGCACTTCGTGTAAGGCGATTTTCGTTCCCGTTACAGGGGAGACGAGCGTCATCGGTTGCCCCCCGCTACGCAGGACGATTTGCGTACAAATGTACTGCGACATCATCCCCCATACGACTTGTACGTGGTTTTTACCCAAAAAAATGACACCATACGCACCGAGTTGCAACAGAGCAGGTTCATCCACACGCGTCAGATCGTGTACGGTCACCCGCAGCCGCGTCACACACGCTTCAATGTGTACGACATTTTCCTTCCCACCCAAAGCGTCCAAAATTTTCTCAGGATGTGCAAGCACGTCTTGCTGTGGCTGTGGCAACGGTTTCCCCACCACACGCCCAATCGTCAACAGGCCAAACGTACGAATCGACCAACGGAAAAGTACATAATATAGCAGTGCAAAACCTATCCCCATCCAAAGCAACCGGTCCCCGTGGTGCGCCAAATGCGCATTGACTACAAAATCGATCGCCCCTGCTGAAAAGGAAAATCCGTGTCGCACGTCCAACACGTATGCGAGCCAAAGGGCCACACCGGTGAGCAATGCATGCACAACAAAAAGCAAAGGTGCGACGAACAAAAACGCAAACTCAATTGGTTCAGTAATGCCCAAAAAAAATGAAGCCACGATCCCAGGAATTAAAATCTTCGCCACCGTTTTGCGCATCTCAGGGCGGGCTTCCTGAATTAGCGCCCATGCAGCCGCAGGAAGGGCAAACATCATGATCGGATACATCCCTGCCATAAATCGTCCAGCGGTCGGATCACCAGCAAAAAAACGTGGTAAATCGCCCGTCACAGCAACCCCATCGGGCAGCGTCGTACTGCCGAGTTGAAACCAGAAGAAATGGTTTAAAACATGATGCAATCCCGAGGGGACGAGCAACCGCTGGGCAACCCCGTATGCGAATACGACAAACCCACCTCCCCATGTCAACAAAGCTTGTTGCAATAGTGCCAATCCTTTTGCCACATAAGGGCTTACAATGAGAAATCCCCCCACGAACACGAGGGCGACACAGCACAGCAACACAAAAATAAGCTGCGAACCCCCCCACCGTTGCAACCGAGGTGAGAATGCAATAGTCAGCATCCAATTGTACGCATACGAAACGACAATGCCCATCGTTACACCACACACCATAGCAACGGGAAACGTCGTGGTCAGTGACGGTTGCAATGTGGACAACCGTTCGAAGAGGAACATCCCGATGAGTGCGACGACCCCAGCAGGGGCAGCCTGACGCGTTAAACTCCATGCCATACTCACCGCATACACATACGGCAAACACCTAATAAAACTCATCGCTGCGGTATAAAACCACGTCGCCACATCTGCATGCACCCATGACCAATCCCACGTGCTACACTGTAAGAGCACGGCTGCAAGAGGCAATGCCAGGAGTGGCAACAACAGCGCACGGGAAACGCCTTGCCAATACGCCATCAAAACGCCAAAACTCCTTTCTGATACACTTACCCCCACGCCTCATACTAACACTATTTTATACTAAGCACTGATTAAAAACGTCCATACCAAGAGCCCCATTTTACAAGAAATCACTGTACTTTTAAATCAATAGGATTCCTGAATTCAATCAGTGTTTAGTATTAGTACACATACCCCCGCAGAGATGTGTTTGGTATGTGTCGCACAACACGATACGATATTGTGTATCGTATCGACTCTTTTGCTTTTTGTCAAAGGAAACCTTATCTATCGTAGCCATTGTCCCCCCTTTGCCATGGCGAGCGATACACCGTGTACTGCGCTTACATCGGTTCACCGTGCCGTGCTGTTCTTTTCTATCGGAGGTGCTTTCGTGTAAAACACTTCCCGCAAAATGTTGAGGTCCTCTTGAAACCAATAGATCGTGCCGATGCTCAACGACGTTTGACCGACTGTGCCGAACATTTCCGCACCCAGTTGTCGCTGATCCAAATTTCCCCACACCTTACGCAAGTTTTCCCACACTTTCCGAGCGACACCGGGTATCTTTTTGGCCACATTAGTGATGCTTTTGGTTAAGTCCCGTGCTATTTTGGTTAAAGTCCCAATACTTTTCCAATCGACTTTCGCCTTCTTTGCCGCAATGGTCAATTTAAGCACTGCCATGGTGAGCAATGTCGCCCGCCCGATCGTTAAAAATACGTCCCGTCCTCCTACGGGGCGCAAATCATACAGGCTATACACGCACCAACCGTCAAGTCCGTCTCTGGTACATTTTTGTACTTCGATGTCATGCACCGCATACACGCCTCTTTTCTGATGAAACGCATTCGTTTCCCGCTGGATGGTCGCCAAAACTTGTGCATCGGTTACATCCGCAGGCAGCGTTCTTTTCGCATGAAAACGACTAAACACAAATGGATTCGGCCGTATAGGAATTTGTAATTTCCAGCACAATGAGCACATCGGATCGTTCTTTTCTTTTACTTTCAGCAACAAAATGTTGTCTTTGACATGGGGGAGTTGAAAAACCAATATATTTCGATTGTTTAGTTCAGAAGGTTTCACTTTGCGAATTTCCGCATCTTCTTTTTCGCGCAGCACTTTTCGCAGCGTCTCTTCTGTTTGCTGTAGTGTTTTTTCCAAGGCATCGATGTCGCTTGTGGGGATGGGGATGACCGTTTTTTCGGTATTTCCTTTTTGTCGGGCTTGTTTACCCGATGGTACTGTCTTTTTTTGAGGCCAAGCGATCCCACTGCACTCAAATGCGCCGTATGTTCCTGCTTTCTGGTCTTCTTTGTTTATGCCACACCGTCCCGTGGACCCATCATACATCACATCGAACAGCGTTGCTCGTCCTTCTACTAAGATGTTTCTTTTTACTAAATCCGTCGTTTGGTCGGGGTCGCATGCTTTATTGGCCACATAGGTCGCTGCGCCTGTATACGTACATCCCGCTTCTTTGAGCTTTTTACGCAACCCGTTCTGTTCACGCAACAATGCTTTGTTCATTAATTTCTGCAACCCTGTTTTTTCGGCTGCAGTCAATTCTTGTGTAGCCGATTGTATTGAGGACGAAGATGCCGTCGCACGCCCTTGTTGCACAGACACGACCGACGAAAACGCAAGTAAAATGACGAGAACCACAATCCATCTCCGCATAACCATGACATTCACGATCCTTCCTTGAAGTTTTTGAGTAATTCGACACAGGCAACGAATGCTTTTTTGATACTATGCATACAATTCCTATCTAATTACTTGTATTTATTCTAATTTGTTTTTACGACGTTGTCAATCGTGCTGAAAGATTTTTTTGTCGCCATCGCAGAGAAACGGATGACCTATTTCTTTCGTGCGCAAAAAATAGTATAATGTATATATAAAGGGGGATTTTATGATGGATCACCACCGCATCACCGAATTACGAAAACGTGTAGAACCTTACGAGCGAACACATTTTGCGCTGAGTGTCCGCCAAATGACGAATACGCTCCTCCCATTGTTCACGTTGTGGGCGTTGTCTTACGTCAGCTTGCATTTCTCCTACGCCCTCACCATTCCACTCGTTATCGCTACGGCAGCTTTTATGGTACGCACGTTTATTTTGCAACACGACTGTGGACATGCTTCATTTTTTCGCTCCCGCCGTGCCAACGATATTTTGGGTTCCTTGCTCGGAGTGCTAACGTTCGTGCCGTACCAACAATGGAAAGTCACGCATGCGATCCATCATGCGACGAGTGGCAACCTTGATCGACGGGGCATCGGTGACTTATGGCTCATGACCGTAGAGGAATACGTCCATGCCTCCCCCTGGAAACGCTTGCGTTATCGGTTGTATCGTCATCCGTTGATCATGTTTGGGCTCGGTCCTACGTACACCTTTTTACTGGAATACCGATGGAATCGTCGCAAAGCGCCCCCTGCGGAACGTTGGCACACGAACATGACGAACATCGGCCTGCTTGGTTTTTATGCGTTGCTTGTGTGGCTCGTCGGATGGCAGGCTGTGCTCCTCGTGCAGGTGCCAATCTTCCTCATCTCGAGTACCCTTGGAGTGTGGCTTTTTTATGTACAGCACCAATTTGAACGCTCGTACTTTGAAGGCAATGAACAATGGGATTTTATCGATGCCGCAGTAGAAGGCAGCTCGTACTATAAATTGCCCCGCATATTGCAGTGGCTGACGGGGAACATCGGGTTTCATCATATCCACCATCTTAGTACAAAAATCCCAAATTATTTGCTCGAAAAAGCACACGAGGGCATTCCTGCCTTACAAACCGTCACCACATTGACATTGGGAACGAGCTTGCGCTCCTTGCGTTACCGGCTATGGGATGAACAGCAGTTTATATTTGTTGGGTTTGATGTCGCCAAATATCGGTTGCACGCAAAAAAGGCAATCCCTCAAAATGACTGAGGCATTGCCTTTTTTTATGCGTTTTTTGAAATGGGGATGCCGTTGCTGTTGCGGTATGGCAACACGGGTCGCACGGTGTGTTTAGAAATTGCGCGTCGTCCGCATATTTTGTGACGGCGTGTGTGCGTAGTGGTTTACGTGAGGTTGGGTCACAAAAGACGGATGTGTGGCATACGTACTCGGCTGCAAGCTGTCTTCGCGCAATGCCATGTCATGGTCGATCTGATTGCCGACGTAGTGGGGCAAATGATACGCATTCATCATGGGGTTTTGGTTGCTGACAAATTGTTGCGCCTGGGGGTTGTAATACGAAGGGACGTTTCCCGTCGGTTGGAACGTCCGACTTGGTCCACGGTATTGCGACATCGTCGGTTGACCGAATGGTTGTTGCGTTTGTTGCGTTTGTTGCGGGGCGAGGGGCTGATTGTTGTAATACATCCTCATAGGCCTCCTTGAGCAGGTGCGTTTCTTCGTCGTCGCACGACGTGCGTCGTGTACGAGAAGTCTTATACAGCTTGCCCGATACGACGAGGGTTTATCCGATACGGACGCTACGCAATTTCTTCGATGTGCGCCCCAAGACTACGCATATGTTCAAAAAACGTTGGATACGACTTTGCCACGTGATGTGCGTCGCGAATGACGATCGGTTCGTGTGCACGCAACCCGATGATCGTCAACGCCATGATGACCCGATGGTCAAAATGTGCATCAATCGTCACGCCACCACGCACGCCTGCTGGTTTTCCATGTACAATAATCGACGACCTTGTCTCTGCAACATCGGCACCGGCTTTGCGCAACTCTGTAAGAAAATCTGTAATGCGGTCACATTCTTTGTAGCGCAAATTTTCAACATTCGTAAACTCAGAAGTGCCCTCTGCAAATACGGCTGCCGCAACACACGCCAATACTGCATCCGTAAACGCATCCCCATCACACGTGACGGCTTTGAGCACACCGTTCCCAGCAAGATGAAGCATGTCGTTGTCGTGTTGCAACGGAACGCCCATGCGACGAAATACGTCAACGGCTTGACGCTCCCCTTGTTTGCTCTGTACACGCAACCGTTGAATCGTCACAGCAGAAGACGTAACGGCAGCCGCAGCCATGAGCGCAGCAGATCCAGGATAGTCCCCTTGCACGACATACGTGCGTGGCGCATACTGTTGACGCCCTGGTACGCTGTAATGCATCAGATCATCACGTGCATCGATATGCACGCCCGCTTCCCGAATGACTTCGAGCGTTTGGGCAATGACCACTTTGGATTTCAAATCATGGCGTACGAAAATCTCGCTGTCTTCGGCAAGCAAGGGAGTGAGAAACAACAACGCACTCAAAAACTGTGATGAAATGTTCCCGCTGACTTCGATGCGCCCCCCATGGGGCTGCCCGCCATACACGGTAATGGGCAGTTTGCCGTCTTGGTGCGCCACGGTGACCCCCATCATTTGTAACGCATGGATCAAGTCCAAATGTGGTCGTTTTCCCAATGAATGCGGATAGCGATTGAGAAACGTCGTCTGCGGCAATAGTGCCACAACCGCCATTAAAAAGCGCAACACCGCACCCGCATTGCCGACATCAAGTGTATCGACACGACGCGGCTGTTTCCCAAACCCCGTCAAAGACAACGTGTCCGCAGTTTCGACCAGCTGTGCACCCAAGTCACGCAAACACCGGCGCATCGCCTCGCTGTCTTCGCTATGCGCCACATGGGTGATCGTACTCGTGCCTTCTGCCAACGCAGCTGCCAACAGGTAGCGCGTCGTATAGTTTTTGGAGGGCAACGCCTCAATGTTGCCTTGTAAAGTAGTCGTTGGTCGTATCCGTACATCCATTACGATGATAACTCCTCACGCTGAAAAAGTTTGTATTGCTGGCAAATGCGATCGACGACTTCTTCGATCGAAAGTGTGGACGTCTCGATCGTCATCTCTGCAAACGCATATGCGTGCGCCCGCGCAACGAGCAATGCACGGATGCGGTCTTGGGGGTTGTCCGTGGCGACCAACGGACGTGTGCGATCGGCAAGCACCCGTTGGACAATGTCTTGCTCCTTCGCCGTAAGCGATACGACAAAACACCCTTGTTGGAGCAAAAGACGGTTTTCTTCCCGCAGTGTGATCCCGCCACCAGTCGCAATGATACGTCCATCTTGCGACAACACGCTTCGTAATACGTGGGTTTCCTCCTCCCGAAACGCCTCTTCCCCGCATCGTTCAAACCACGTCGTCACGCTCCGTCCACTTTTTTCGACAATGACGATGTCCGTATCTACGAAGGGCATCCGTAACCGTCGGCTCAATGCCCGTCCGATCGTCGACTTTCCCGTCCCCATAAAACCAATTAATGCAATATTGCGTCGCTTCATGCGCCACTCCACGGATGGTGAAACGTGCCAGGACGATCAATTCGCTCAAACGTATGCGCACCAAAATAGTCCCGTTGCGCCTGAATCAAGTTGGCTGGCAACCGTTTTGTTCGATACGCATCGTAATACGCCAATGCAGCACTCATCGCCGGCACGGGAATGCCTTGCTCCACCGCAAGGGAAACGACCGCCCGCCAACTGTGCTGGTATTGATCGATCGCATGTTGGAAATACTCATCGAGTATCAAATTTGGCAAATCTGGTTGCCTGATATACGCATCGGCGATATTTTGGAGAAAACGGGCACGGATAATACACCCTCCGCGAAACAGCTTGGCGATCTCCACAAAAGGCAACTGCCAACCATACTGCGCAGATGCAGCACGCAACTGCGCAAACCCTTGTGCATAGGAGCATATTTTGGATGCGAACAACGCTTGACGCACCCGCTCGATCCATGTGTCCCGTTGTGCTGAAGGGATGGTCGACGGCTGTGGACCACGCAGCACCGTACTCGCATGGTGGCGTTCGGCAACTTGGGCGGACAAATACCGTGCAAACACCGCAGAAGTAATGATCGTCAGCGGAACCCCCTGATCAAGCGCATCGACACTCGTCCACTTGCCGGTGCCTTTTTGGCTCGCACGATCTAAGATCATATCGATGATCCGCTCGTCGGTATGCACGTCCTTCGCCGCAAAAATCTGGGCGGTAATCTCGATGAGGTAACTATCCAATTCGCCCTCATTCCATGCAGAAAAGATATCATGCAACGCATCTGGCGTACATCCGAAAATGTCTTTTAGGACGTGATACGCTTCGCTAATGAGTTGCATGTCCCCGTACTCAATGCCGTTATGTACCATCTTCACGTAATGCCCTGCACCACCGACCCCCATATATGCACAACACGGTTGTTCCTGCACTCGTGCGGCAATCGCAGTAAAAATTGGGGCGACTGCCTCGTATGCTTGTGCGTCTCCACCAGGCATGATGGCAGGTCCCCGCAATGCGCCTTCTTCGCCTCCTGAAACGCCAACGCCGAGAAAATGAATGCCTTGTGGAGCCAACAGGGCAACACGTCGCATCGTATGTTCGAAATACGCATTGCCCCCATCAATGATGATGTCTCCTGCTTCCAAATGGGGGGCAATCATGGCGATCGTATCGTCGGTTGCTTCCCCTGCCTTTACCATCAACATCAGTTTGCGTGGTCGCTCTACGGCTTGCACCAACTGCGCAATCGAATATACCGGATGAATGAAAGGCAAAAGGTGTGGTTGGTGCTGGACTTCTGCCATGAGCTCCTCGGTTTTTATCGCCGAACGGTTATACACGGTCACGGAGATGCCTCGACTCGCCATATTGAGTGCTAAATTTTTCCCCATGACCGCTAGCCCGACCATCGCAATCTTTGTTTTTGTTGTCTCATTTTGCATCGTTGCTTCTCACGCTCACAATCTCATTGATGTAGGATTATGCCTCTAATTGTACCATCTCATGACGACAGCGATCTAGCTGTGCTTTGGCCTCTGTGACCGCCTGCCCATCACAAGCATGCAATGCGTCGCGCAAACGCACCAGCTGTTCATCCACCGTTTGGTGCAGTTGAGCAATGCGTTGTTCAATCCGATTGGAAAAGTATGCTTGGTGAATGTCATGGATTGTCACCCCAGTATGCCCGTTGCCGATGACTTTGTGGTCCATGCCCGATACTTCTACCGTGCGAATCACTTCACCAAACATAATGTTCTCAATAATCACATGATGATCCCGCAGGCGTTTGACAATCGCATGCCCCCGTGTCGTGCCGATCATCTTCTCCATCAAACCGATGAGTTTCTCGTCTTTGAACATGTAATTGCCGTTGAGCTTAAAGCGATCGCCGATACGATAAAATTTAAGCTTAATCATCTTCACCCCAGAACGAATCGACGCGACAAACTGCGTGTCGCTCTCCGACCAGTACATGGCATATCCCTCTTGTACGAAGGACTTAATAAACGTATGAATCATCCTCCGATCAAACCGCAAATCCACGTTGCAGTATTCTACCTCATTATTTTTGTTCACGACAACCCCTCCTTATAATAGGAAAAATTGATCAAACAAAAAAATAGAGAGAATTCGGATGCTCTCATCGTACACCTTTTTGCGCAAAAAGGCAATAACTTTTGAAAAATTTTCTTGTTTTATAAGGTTTAATTTTTGTTTGAATCCTGCGAAATGGCGGTTTTTGCGATTTTTTTGATGTGTGAAACGATACGAAACACTTTTTGAATGCAGACATGCCATTGGTTAAAAATCCCTTTGCTTTCTCGTAAAAAGAGCACCTCTGCATAGAAATCTGTGTTTCGTATCAGCGTTAAGGAAATACACCCACCCATTTGCCAATAGCGCAATAGGTAACCGACGCACGACTCCCCGTTGTCCGCCTTATCACAGTTTATCGGAAACAAAAGTATAAAATATGAATACACAGAGAAAAAATCAGTTTACAGTTCACGACAACGAACCACTTATGATACAATGCGTGTACGATAAAAACAGTGGCGCTATTGATGTCTGTTCACAAGAAAGGCTGAAATGACAATGAATCAAGCACATACCCCGCTTTTTGATGCCCTCGTAGCCCATGCGGCCAAAAAACCATTGCAGTTTCACATTCCCGGACACAAATGTGGTGCAGGCATGGATGAGGCATTCCGCCATTTTATCGGAGATGCGGCGTTGTCCATCGATCTGATCAACATCGCTCCCTTGGACGATTTACACCAACCGTCAGGCATCATTCAAGAGGCCCAAAGGCTGGCGGCGGACGCTTTTGGTGCAGAGCACGCTTTTTTTTCTGTACAAGGGACAAGCGGTGCGATCCAAGCGATGATCATGGCGGTATGTCGCCCTGGAGATAAGATCATCCTGCCCCGCAACGTGCACAAGTCTGTCATGTCCGCCATCATCTTTTCGGGTGCACGTCCCGTGTTCTTATCCCCGACCATGGATGAAACGTTCGGCATTGCCCATGGTATCTCGACGCGCGCTGTCCAAAAAGCATTGGAACGGCACCCCGATGCCAAGGCGGTGTTCGTGATCAATCCAACCTATTTTGGGATTTGTGCCAATCTTCACGAAATTGTCACTCTTGCGCATGCGTACCGCATTCCCGTGTTGGTCGATGAAGCACACGGCGTACATATTCACTTTCACGAGGCGTTGCCGTGCTCTGCCATGCAGGCAGGTGCAGATATGGCTGCGACGAGTGTACACAAGCTCGGTGGTTCTCTGACGCAAAGCTCCGTGCTCAACGTACAAGGTTCGCTAGTCGACCCCAAACGCGTGCAGACGATGTTGTCCATGCTCACGACGACGTCCACCTCTTATTTGCTCCTCGCCTCCTTGGATGCAGCCCGTCGCCAACTTGCCCTTCATGGCAGAGCCCTTGCCCAAAAAGCGATCGATCTTGCCCAAGAAGCGCGTCGTCTCCTCTGTGCTGTGCCGCAAATTTCTTGCCTAGACCTCGTCTCGCCCCGCAACGAAACGCTGTATGACATGGATCCGACCAAACTGACGATTCACGTACGTGCGCTCGGGATGACTGGCTTTGAGATGGAAACGTTGTTGCGTAAACAGCACGGCATCGAAGTCGAAATGAGCGATATGTACAACATCCTGTGCATCATCACCCCCGCAGACACCCCAGTCACGATACATCGCCTCATCGATGCGATCCATGCCATTGCCCAAACACAGGCACAACGCCGTACCCCTATCCATGCAGTCACCGTAAAAAATCCACACATCCCCACGTTAGCGTTGGCGCCGCGCGATGCGTTTTATGCGCTGACCGAATCCATCCCACTCGAAGAAGCCGATGGGCGCATTATCGCTGAATTTATTATGGTTTATCCACCGGGCATCCCCATCTTGTTGCCTGGCGAAGTCATTTCCCAGCAAAACATTGCGTATATCCAAGAACAAACCCTTATTGGTCTGCCTGTTCAAGGCTTAGAAGACAAGACAAACAAAATGGTCAAAGTGATCGTCGAGCAACGGGCGATCGAAGAATAAAACAACCACGTCATGCGTGGAGCAGGAGGGATGCTGTATGGTTGCAGTAGCGAAAATTCAGTTGACCGACCAATCGATCGTCCAATCGGTGACGCTCGACGATGTCAAACATGCGCTTTCACACTATATCGAGCAAGTTGGGCGTACGGGGGCACAGTTGCAATGGGACTATGCTGCAGCTGCGTTTCCCTATACGATGCACATGAAACCTGAGGGAGAAAATGTATGGTTTTATCTCAAAGGGACACAGGAAATGTACCGGACGATCGTCATTGGCGTGGGGCACGAGGGAGAAACGCAAGACGCATACATCCAAGTCGTGTTGCCCGATGGACATACGCACGGCGACAAGGCAAAAGGCAACGAGTTGTGCAGATTTCTGGCAAAACGATTTCGGGCAAAGTTGACGTTGTTCAATGGGCGGATGATGACGTATTATCCGCGAAAATAAGCAATGTGGGCGGGGGTATAGGATGGGGTACAGTTTCTTGGATTTAGCAAAGGACATCTTAAAGATGATGTTTTTTCGTTGTAATACTAAACACAATTTGAATACAGCGCTCCTATTGGTTAAAAATTATTTTTATCATAATAAAGCAAACGCTCTACATAGACGTTTTTAATCCGTATTTAGTTATACTAATTCCAAACTAAAACATCGATAAAATTCCAGTCTCTCCCTGTAATACTTTTGATCGTGTATCCCGCCGGTAACCGATTTCTTTGCCAACATTTCCACATCATCGGCGTTATATCCTGTCAATGTGACGATTTCTTTGTTCTTCTTTTCCCACGCCACCATATGCGACTACTTCTAACCGTTTGTATGCGTTCACATTTTTCTTCGTTTTTGCATTTCTTTTCTCAGCGCTATCGCATATTCTTTGTATCACACGCACGTTATTGTGTCGATATATTTGTTTGGAATTAGTATTAGCATAAGACTCTGCCTGCTCGATCAACGCAATGCCGACTTCTGCACGTTTGTAGCGGAGCTGTGCAATCAACGTATTGTACCACATGACCGTTGCCTTGAACACGCCTTCTTCACCCCCTTTCCGTTGCCCCCCTGACGTTTTATGCAGAGTGCAAAACGCAAAATGCACCCACAAAAAAGACAAAAAACACCGCTCGTCTGCTCGTATGAGCAAAACGAGCGGCGCTTCCTCTTTGCCGATGTTACCATTTTTTTCCTTACGATACACCATGGTGCATGCGCTGTGCGATCAACCACTAACTTACCCTTGCGCCATTTTTTTGACTTGTTCCACAGGCAATTCGATCGTTTCGGCAATTTCCTCCGCCGTGAATCCTTTGTTGAGAAACTTCATCACCGTAGTAGCGACTCCTTCTTGACGCCCTTGACCGATGCCTTTTTCATACCCCCAACGCTCCCATGCAGGCATGATCTCCATCTTGTTCACCTCCTTTTGTTCGATGCCGAGTTCTCGCAGCAATGCTTCGTCTTCCTCCTTGGTTGGCGCAAAATAAGTGTCTGCCACGCCCATGATCATTCCCAAATGAGCCCGTGATGTGTTTTTCTCGTACAACCGACAGATCATCTTCAAATATGCCTTGCGCACTTCCCGTTTTTCCGATGGCGTATACTTCGTTTTTACGAGGATGGCGGCTGCGACGGGATTGTCCGAATGTTGCATTTCTTGCCAATCGTACTCCCGCAGTACGATGACCCAATACCGATACACGAACAAATCTTTTCCCATTGTTTTCATCGTATACGTGTCTGGGGTTTTTCCCACATGGTCTCCCGTGAACAGGGCAATGGGAATGAACATTTCGTCTTTGTCCCGATACCGATCGACCACCCGATAGCCGTATTCGAACATTCGTTTTGCAAATGTCGGATCTTTATACGATTGAGGTTCATACTGTATCCGTACACCTTTTTGGGTTTGTTTGTGCACGACGCCTTGCAACAAGTCGAGCTCCAACACTTTATTCCCTATGTTGTCCATAAACTGCTGTTGCATCAAAAACGTCGCATGCGTAAAATCGAGTTGTTCCGCAATATCGGGTAAAAATAACTCCATAAACTCCTTGTAAAACATGCATAGCAACTGCTTGAAAATTTCATCATGCGGGATGTGCGTTTCCTCCGAAGACGGCACAATGCCTTCTCCTGTGGCTTCCCTGCGTTTCTCCGCGAGGCGTTTTTTGGATCGACGTGTTTTCTGATGCCGTCGTCCATTGCCTCCTTGCATCGGTGGTCGCATACGCTTTCTCTCCTCTACGTCGTGGTATTGTGTGGTGCGTCTTTGTTCCGTATTTACGGAACGTTCGCTTTTTCACACTTTATACCAAGTCGTATGACGTATGGCGATGCGTATGCTCCTTCATTGTACCACATGACCGCTGCCTTGAACACGCCTTTTTCACCCCCTTTTCCTTGTCCTCCTGTCGTTTTATGCAGAGAGTGCAAAACAAGCAATGCATCCACAAAAAAGACAAAAACACCCCTCGTCTGCTCGTATGAGCAAAACGAGAGGTGTTTCCTCTTCGCCGATGTTGCGACTGCTATGTTTATTTTCCTACTATATACCATGATGCATGCGTTGTCAAGAGGCACACACTAACACTGTTTAAATACAGGAATCCTATTGGTTAAAAATGACTGTGCTTTCTCGTAAAAGAAGATCCTCTTTCGTAGATGTTTTTGATCAGTGTTTAATATCACATCAATTCGGTAGCATCAGAAAATATTTGGTTCGCCCCCATCAATACGCCCGATCCGTCATCATCCGTGCCATCGTGAGTAAATCCGCCTTTGCTGTAATCGCAGGCAAAGGATCTAACGCTGCAATCGCACGTGCAATAAACCGGTGTGCCAATGCATCTGCGCGTTTCATCCCTTCGCTATGTCGAATCATCGCCAATGTATTTTCGAGCATACGATGCGGAACAGCGTCACGGAGATGAAACACCTCCATGACGGCTTCACGAATATGGGGTTGTTGTATCGCATACAAAATTGGCAATGTCACATTACCTTGTCGAATATCACTGCCTGGGGGCTTGCCGAGTTGCTTTGATGTCCCAGTGAGATCGAGCATATCGTCACGAATTTGAAACGCCATCCCCATGTTGTATCCGAATGTGTACAGCCGCTGGGCGACCGCCTCAGATGCCCCTGCAACAAGTGCTCCCAGTTGACACGATGTCGCAATGAGCAACGCTGTTTTGCGTCGGATGCGCAATAAATAGTCGCGCACGGTTTGTTCGAGGACATAAAACGAACGCAACTGGGCAATTTCTCCGATGACCATTTGTACCATCGCTTTGGACAACGTATGATGCACCGTATGCATCTGGACATTCATTGCGATAGACAGAGCGCGTCCAAAAATATAGTCTCCCGTATACATTGCAATGCGCGAGCCCCACTGTGCCCGTACAGTGGGTTTCCCGCGTCTGGTGTTTGCTTGATCGATGACGTCATCGTGCACGAGTGTCGCCATATGGATGAGCTCTAAAGGCACAGCAATATGCGCCAGTCGCTCCACATCATACGTACCAAACTGCCCACACAACAACACGAGAATCGGGCGCACCCGTTTTCCCCCTGCCATCAGTAGGTGTGCAGAAGCATCATAAAGTACGGACGGTTCCGTATCCATGCTCGCACGCAATTGGCGTTCGATATGCGCAATGTCTTTGCTTAAACGTTGGTACACCCGTAACAACTGCATTCGTTCACCCGCATCCTCATGTTGATCGCATCTTATACGAATCACGATTTTAAACGATATTCCCCCAGCAAAAAGGCCTCTCCTTTCCGCCTCGGTTAAACCTCCTTTTTCTTTCCCGCAAAAGGTAGCCATCTGTGCATATGTTTTCAATATGTCGTTAGTATGATGTCATTAAAATGCCTATGGGGCACCTTCGGAATCCAATGTCAACAGGTTAAGAACTTTCCTGAAAAATGTTGCAAATAAAAAATTTTAAAAATCTTGACGTTTTCTAAAAAACAACCTATCCTCACTGATTCATCCGTACCCGAGATC
>JAULZZ010000121.1:0-10451 GCA_032117095.1 Paenibacillus sp. | reverse complement strand
TTGGATTCCGTTGAACAAGCGATCCAAAACAGTCCAGAGAGCAGGGCGAGAGCCGAGAAAATCTCACGCGAGCTGGTGTACGTGCCAGCGGGAAACATTTCGCAGGTGCCGTTGGGGACTGGAAATCATCTCACGAACGTAAATACACCGAATTTTTTGATCGGGAAAACAGAAGTGACGGGTGCATTGTGGAAAGAAGTGTACGACTGGGCGGTGACGAAAGGGTATACGTTTGTAAATCAAGGAAGAAACCTTGGTACGATGTTGCCTGTAACAAGCGTAAGTTGGTACGATGTAGTTGTCTGGACGAATGCGTATTCGGAGAAAGGCAAACTTCTGCCGGTGTATCGGGATACGGGCGGGAAAGTACTGAAAGATGCGCGTGCGCAGAACGTGCTCAACAATGCGGTACAAAGCAACAACAACGGGTATCGGTTGCCGACGGGGATAGAGTGGGAAATGGCAGCGAGATGGCTGGGGACGACAGCCCCGACGATCGGTTCGTTGAAAAACGCACGTATCGCCACGGCAGGAAAAGACGGGAAAACGTATTATTGGACGCCTGGGAACTATGCGAGCGGTGCGACAGAAAATGTGGATCATGTAGCGGAAATGGGGGCTGTGGCGTGGTACACAGGAGTTTCAGCGAAACAAGTCGGGGGCAAGCGTGCGAACGCATTGGGCATGTTTGACGTGAATGGGAACGTGTGGGAGTGGCAGTTTACGTCGACGGGGGGGAACCGTGAGACCCGAGGTGGCAGCTACGGCAGTAAATTCGCGGCCGTAGTAAGCGTCGTCAACAGCTACGCACCGAGCGACAACTACACGCATGGGGTCGGCTTCCGCTTAGCGAGGATGGCTCTGTGACCTTTTGTATTGTATCTTTTTTACCTTTTTCATGTTTTAGCAGTTGAACTTGTATGTGGAGTAAAGGGGTTCCTATGAAACACAGCGTGTTTCGTAGGAGGGGTAAAAAGATCATCCACCCAAGAGCCCGCCACGTGACAGCGTAGGAATGGGCTCTTGTGAGAGAGCGCGTGAAAACAGGTGGCGGTAAGGCGAAGCCGTTCCGACGCCTGTTTTCACTATAATTAACAAAGAGAACTAAAATACGGTGTGGGCGCACAACGACAGGGGCAATCGCCGTGTGGGTTTCTTAACGGGAATCCAGCGGTTTTTTTCGTGCCTACGAAAGTGTTTTATTCGTTGCGCAGGCAGTGGGATCGATGTAACTCATCGGGTGCTCCCCACATGATGAAAGCCAAAATCCATAAATTTATATAAAATAGCACGGTACGAGGGATATTTTGCCACATGTTCGTCCACAATGGGTAGCAACAAAGTGTTTGCAATCTTATGTGGAGGGCGATGGACAATGAAAAAAATGTGGTGGCAAATGATAGGGGCGCTTATTGGGGGCTGGGTTGGGGTGCAGGTGAGTACGCTCGTCCCCTTTTCCATGATGGCGGGTGTGATGCAACAAGCAGTAGGGGGACGTGTGTTCGTTCAACCATACGTTTGGGTGTTGTCTTTTGCGCTTGTCGGATGGGGCATGCATGCGTTTTTTCGGCGATGGGTGCGACAAGGCGTTGTTGCGTATCGGGAAACGGTGCAACGGTGGACCATGGGGCACGTCGTCTGGCGGACGATCGGGTTGGTAGGTGGCCTCATCGTGGCAGCATTGTTGTTTCCTGTGTTTGGGGCATTCGGTTCGTTTGGTCCGTGGCTTGCTGCAGGAACTTCGATTGTATTTGGGATCACAGGCATGCGCTTTGTTTGGGGAAAACGCACCGAGCTCACACAATTGTATGCGAAAACCGTCATGCGCACCCCCGAAGAGCCGATGGTATCGTCGATGCCGTTGCCCGAGCGTACGATTCTAGATACGAGTGTCATTATTGACGGACGAATCGCAGACATTTGTCGTACCGGTTTTTTGGAAGGGACGCTCGTCGTTCCAGAGTTCGTGCTCGAAGAATTGCAACACATTGCTGACTCCGCAGACGTGCTCAAACGCAATCGGGGACGTCGTGGGTTGGACATTTTGCAACACATCCAAAAAGACGCACACGTCCACGTGGAAATTTACGAAGCGATGCTTGAGGAAATTGCAGAAGTCGATAGTAAACTTATCAAGTTGGCGAAGACACTGCAGGCCAAAGTCATGACAAACGATTTTAACCTCAATAAAGTGTGCGAGTTGCAAGGCGTATCCGTGCTCAATATTAACGACTTAGCCAACGCACTCAAACCCGTTGTCTTGCCAGGAGAAGGCATTATGATCCATGTGATCAAGGATGGCAAAGAGCATGGGCAAGGTATCGCATATTTAGACGATGGGACGATGATTGTCGTGGAAGGAGGGCGGGAGTATATGGGGGCGCATGTCGAAGTGCTCGTGACGAGTGTCCTCCAAACGTCCGCGGGACGCATGATTTTTGCCAAGCCCAAAGTGTTCGAAAAAGCATGGTCATCGGTGTAATGCGAATCCCTGAAAAGATATAGAGGGATGCTGTTTGCGCAAAAGCAAAAGGCGTTTTCTTCGAGGCGAAAAGGCGAGGCCTTTCCGCTGGGGGATGTGGTGTGAAATCGTGTTTCGTATCATACGGCAAGGAAGTCCACTCAGCACATTGCAGGCGCTCATGCGTGTGTAGGTGGCGGACGAACTGCCGTTTTTTGGCGTGCACGCTTGTTTTCTGCATACGAGTACGTTATAATCCAAGAAAGGATAAGAGGGCGAAAGTCGGTTCAACGACATCAGATCAAGTGCATTTTCGTAAAAATATGCAGGTCACTGCGGGAGTCAGTGAGATGTCTTGCAGACGAAAGAACAAGATGATGTGCGTAGTGCAAATAAAAGGACGGATGACATGATAAGCAAACAAGGCGGTGGTGGCGCAGTTGTCGTTGCTGCGGGAAACGGTTCACGCATGGGTGCAGGACAAAAGAAACAGTATCGTATTGTCGCAGGCGAGCCCTTGATCGTACATACGTTGCGTCCTTTTTTGGCATGTTCGTTTGAGGCAATCGTTGTCGTTGTCGGCCAAGGGGAGGTTGACGAGGTCGAGCAACTGTTGCGCACGCATGCGATATTTTGTGCGGCACGTTCGCCGATGTATGTCGTTGCTGGGGGGGCACAGCGACAACATTCGGTTTATGCTGGCGTGTCGACTTTGGCGAAACGTTGTCCGCATGCTTCATGGGTGCTCGTTCACGACGGGGCACGTCCGTTCATTTCTCCCGCACTCATTCAACGAAGCATCCAAGGATACGCCGATTTTTGCGCACAGTTGCCGTGCACGCATCCGCATCAGCGTGCGGGGGGCATCGTGCTAGCGGTTCCTGTGACGGATACGATTAAACAAACTGCAGGGGAGCATCGGCACGTCACACATACGTTGCCTCGGACGCAGTTGTGGGCCGTACAAACCCCCCAAGTATTCGACGTTTCGTTGCTATTATACGCCCATCAGCAAGCACAGGTGGAAAATTTTATTGGAACAGATGACGCAGCGTTAGTCGAACGTCTGGGGAACCCCGTGCACGTCGTGCTTGGAGAAGAGGGGAACATCAAGGTGACCACAGAGGCAGATTGGGAGACGGTGACTGTGCGCTTGGGACAAGGATCACAAAAATCGTATGATACACCACAAAGAGACGTTGTGCGAGATGCGATGCGTGTAGGGTATGGGTACGACGTGCATCGTTTGGTGGCGGGGCGCCCGTGTATCCTCGGGGGAGTACACATTCCTTGTGATCGCGGATTGCTCGGGCATTCGGATGCCGACGTGTTGTTGCATGCGATCGCCGATGCGGTGTTGGGTGCGTTAGGATGTGGAGATATCGGGCAACATTTTCCAGATACTGAGGCGCAATGGGCTGGCGTATCGAGTGTGCGCTTGTTGGAGCAGGTATGGACGATGGCGACCCAACGTGGGTATCGGTTGGGCAATGTAGATTGTACGGTCATTGCCGAACGGCCGAAACTCACGCCACACGTGCCCCTGATGAAACAAACGATTGCCAGCGTGTTGGGAAGTTCTGCGGACTGCGTGAACATCAAGGCGACGACATCGGAAAAGTTGGGCTTTGTCGGACGAGAAGAAGGCATCGCTGCCCACGCCATCGTTTGTTTGGTATCACAATCGTGAGGGAAGGAGGCAGGGCGGATGGAAAAAATAAAGCAAGCCGTACGTGTGCGGTATGCACCGAGTCCGACAGGTCATTTGCACATTGGCGGTGCCCGTACTGCGTTGTTTAATTATTTATTTGCGCGCAAACACGGCGGAAAGTTTATAGTGCGGATCGAAGACACCGACCGTGCTCGCCATGTGGAAGACGGCATCGTAAGTCAGCTCGAAGGGTTGCGTTGGCTCGGGTTGACTTGGGATGAAAGTGTGGATACGCCTGCGGCAGCGTACGGTCCGTATCGGCAAACTGAGCGCCTTGCTTTGTATCAATCTCATGTCGACCGTATGGTGGCAGAGGGATGGGCGTATCCGTGTTACTGTACCGAAGAAGAGACAAAGCACGCACGCGAGCAACAAGAAATGCGCGGAGAAACGCCTCACTACAATGGGAAATGTCGTACGTTGACAGCACAACAGCAACAACAATACATCGTTGAAGGGCGCAAACCTTCCATCCGGTGGCGTGTCCTTGCTGGACGTACGTATACGATCGTCGATGATATTCGTGGTCACATTTCGTGGACATCAGATGAAATCGGAGATTGGGTCATTTGCCGTGCCGATGGCATCCCTACGTACAATTTTGCCGTCGTCATCGACGATGTAGCGATGGACATTAGTCATGTCATTCGGGGGGAAGAACATTTATCGAATACGCCACGGCAATGCATGGTGTACGAAGCACTCGGCATACCCCCGCCACAGTTTGCCCATCTCCCCCTTATTTTGAATGAAGACCGCAAAAAAATGAGCAAACGTGATGCGACGATCATACAGTTTATCCAGCAGTATCGTGACCTTGGATTTTTACCGCAAACATTGGTCAATTTCATGGCGTTGCTCGGATGGTCGTCGGGGTCAGCGCAAGAATTGTTCGATTTGGAGACACTCGTCTCACACTTTGATTTGACACGCGTTTCTAAAAGTGGGGCGATTTTCGATACGGCCAAGCTCCACTGGATGAACAACCATTATTTGCGTACAGTAGATGAAGCACATGTCGTGGATGTGGCAATCCCGTTGTTGTCCCAAGGCGGACGCATGCAAATAGTAGCACAGGCGGTGCCGTCGAAAAGTGGAGAATATGCAGAGGATGTGCGGGTGCGCACGCGGGCGTGGGTGCACGATCTCGTTCGGTTGTATCTCGAGCCCATGCAGTATGTTGCCGAACTCGTGCCATGGAGTGCACTGTATATTAGTGAAGAAGTGGTCTATGAGGCAGATGCAGAGGCGTTGCTCCAAGAAACGTATGTGCTCGGCATGTTGCAGGTGTGTGCCCAAGTTTTTGGGGAAATGGACGATTGGGATGCGCCCAGCGTGAGTCGTGGGCTAAAACGCGTGCAACAACAGACGGGATACAAAGGAAAAACGTTGTTCATGCCGGTGCGTGCGGCGTTGACAGGCGTACTCCACGGAAGAGATTTGGCACAAACGCTTGTCTTGATCGGACAAACGGGGTGCATGCGTCGTTTGGCACAGACGATCGACCGTTTAGAAATAAGCAATGCACTGAAAAATTGCTAGTTGCATGCAAGGGATATGCGGGTGCGTGGTATACGCAAGGTGACTAAAAATAATAGATGGGGAAACTCCACGGCAACGAAAACACCCTGTTTCGACGGCGCTTCCGTGATGCAGGGTTTTTTATGTGATTTCAACAACAATGTCAACAGGTTAAGCCGATGATCTCGGGTACGGATGAAGCTGTGAGGATAGGTTGTTTTTTGGAAAACGTCAAGATTTTTCAAATTTTCTTTTATTTGCAACATTTTTCAGGAAAGTTCTTACCCTGTTGACATTGGATATGAATGCACAATCCAACCGTTACAACCGATGGGGTAAACCGCCCTTTGCTTTCCCACAAAACGCCCCCCTCTGTATCGCTGTTTTCAAGATGTGTTTCGTATGCAAAGAGTCGTTTTTCTCAAATAGTACCCAACATGCGCAATATATGATAAAATAATGAGCAATGCATCGTGATACGGGGCACTGACTGCATTCATTTTTTCGTGCAAGAGTAAGAGGGTGCGCCCGTCTCCCTGCTTATTTGATTTTTTGTAGTCGTTTCTGACAGTACGAGATCATTTTGGCTGTGTAAAGGGCACCGCTATAAAGGGCATCATAAGCATAAACATCAGCGAAAAAAGCGTTTGTTTACGGCGAGGAAATTTTTTGAAAACCGGTTTATAGAGGTGCCCTAACGGTACAGCCCTAAAGGTACAATAGAGGAGTGAGTCAAGGCGTGTCTAGTGCACAGATAGATCCAACGAATAGTCCATTTTCCTCCGAACAAACCGCATTACTAAACACACTCCTCCCGACGATGCAGACGGCACAAGCGCATTGGTTGAGTGGCTTTTTGACGGCTTGGGCGTTGCACAGGACGGAGTCCGCCGTATCCATCCAGACTTCCCCAGCGCCTACTCCCGTGGTCGCACGCGAAGTGACCGTGCTCTATGCATCTCAGACAGGCAATAGCGAGCGGGTGGCAAAGGATTTTGCCCGTCGACTTCATGCGCAGTCTTGTACGGTGACGACGGCATCGATGCGCGACTTTAAGCCAAATCAGTTGAAGAAAGTGCGTCATTTATTCATTATTACGAGTACGCATGGAGAAGGCGAACCGCCCGACAACGGAAAATCATTTTACGACTTTTTACACAGCGCCCGAGTACCGCGTTTGGAGGGGCTGTCTTTTGGTGTATTGGCGTTAGGGGATACGTCCTATGCGTTATTTTGTCAGACGGGGATTGATTTTGATCAACGTTTGGAGGCGTTGGGAGCGACACGGTTGTTGCCACGGGTAGATTGTGATGTGGATTATGAGGAACAGGCGAGCGCATGGATGGACGAGGCAATCGCTGCGCTCATAGGTCCTTCCCCTGCGACGTCAGTGCTCGCCGTGCATACGCCCAATGGCGAAGCGCACCAGGAGACGACCACGTATTCGCGCACCGCTCCTTTCACCGCCACTGTGCTCGAAAATACGAATCTCAACGGGCGCGGATCGGATCGGGAAACGCGTCATTTGGTATTGTCATTGGAACATTCGCAACTTACGTATGCACCAGGCGACTGTATCGGACTGTTTCCCCAAAACGATCCGCAGCTCGTGCAGGCGCTACTTACGACGCTCGGTTGGACGGGCAACGAGTACGTTCCCTTGCCCAAGTCGCCACAACAAGTTTCTTTGGAACAAGCCCTCCTGCAACATTATGAAGTGACCGTCGTCTCCAAGTCGCTCATGACACAGCTTGCCGCCTATTCGCAACATCCACAGTTGCACCATTTATTGCAACCAGGCAATGAATCGCTCCTCAAAGCATACATTCAAGGCATTGATTTGCTCGATGTGATCACAGATTTTGCACCATGGACGTGCGACCCTACGGCGCTTGTGGGGACGTTGCGCAAGTTGCCTCCGCGACTGTATTCCATTGCGAGCAGCCAACGCGCCAATCCAGATGAAGTACACGTGACAATTCGTGCCGTGCGCTACATGGTGCGCGAGCGAATGCGTCATGGCGTATGTTCTGTACATTGTGCAGAACGCCTCCGCGAGGGGGATACGATCCCACTGTATGTGCACACCAATTCCAACTTTGCGTTGCCCGAATCAGATGACACCCCGATCATTATGGTCGGTCCTGGGACAGGGGTGGCACCGTTTCGTGCATTCATGGAAGAACGTGCCGAGCGCGGGGCAACAGGGAAATCATGGTTGTTTTTTGGCGATCGTCGTTTTGTTACTGACTTTTTATACCAAGTCGAGTGGCAACGTTGGCTCAAAGAAGGGGTATTAACCAAACTCGACGTTGCTTTTTCCAGAGACACGGCCGAGAAAGTGTACGTGCAACATCGCATGTTACAGCATGCCCAGACGCTGTATGCATGGTTACAAGAAGGGGCCGTGTTTTATGTATGTGGCGATGCCACGCATATGGCGCACGATGTGCACCAAGCGTTGTTGACGATTGTCTCCCAACAAGGCAACATGTCTGTTGCGCAAGCGCAAGCATATGTAGACGAGATGGCGCAACAAAGACGTTACCAACGTGACGTGTATTGATAGATGGATTGATGGACGACCAACATCCCCCTATGCGATTTTATTGCACACAAACGGCGTACAAATGAAGTGTCACGGTGTTGCTGCTTTCTACCGCCAAAAGGAGTGTATACGATGACGAATCTCGAACCGCTCATGCTCCATGCCGATGGCGAACCGAGCGACGTAGAACAGATGAAAATTACGAGTCGCTATTTGCGTGGGACGATCGCCGAAGGGTTGGCTGATCAGATCACGGGAGCGATCAGTGCACAAGACAACCGCTTGATGAAATTTCACGGCAGTTACATGCAAGACGATCGGGATTTGCGTTACGAGCGGGAGCAACAACGGTTAGAACCAGCGTATCAGTTTATGGTGCGCATGCGCATTGCAGGAGGCATTATTTCGCCCACACAATGGCTCAAAATCGATGAAATCGCCCGCACCTATGCCAACCATACGATTCGAATTACGACACGCCAGACGTTACAACTACACGGCATCCTAAAATGGCACTTAAAGCCTAGCTTCCAACAAATGCATGACGTATTGCTAACGACAATCGCTGCGTGCGGGGATGTCAATCGCAATGTCATGTGCTCGCCTACCCCGTATGCCTCTGCCGTACATGAAGCGATCTATGCCCATGCGGCGTTGCTGAGCCATGCCTTAAATCCACGTTCCAAGGCGTACCATGAAATTTTTCTTGACGGAGAAAAAATAGACCAATGCAGCACGGCAGAAGAGTTTACTGCAGAGGAAGAGCCCCTGTATGGTCCGTACTATTTGCCCCGCAAATTTAAGATTGGTTTTTGTGTCCCGCCGACGAACGACGTAGATATTTATTCTCAAGATTTAGGATTTATCGCCATCGAGGAAGACGGACAGTTGATCGGATACAACGTCGTCGTAGGGGGGGGCATGGGCATGACATACAGTGATGCCCAGACGTATCCTCAGCTGGCGCGAACGATCGGTTTTTGTACCCCCGATCAAGTGTTGGCCATCGCCGAACAGACGATTACGATTCAACGCGATTACGGCAATCGTGCCGAACGCAAGTATGCACGCATGAAGTATACGATCGACCGTCGTGGCCTCGCATGGTTTACTACGGAGTTGCACCGTCGCCTTGGATGGTCACTGGCGTCAGAGAGACCGGTTACATTTGCGCACAACGGGGATCGGTATGGATGGATCGAAGGAACCGATGGACATTGGCATTTGACTATATTCATGGAAAATGGGCGCATACGTGACGAAGGCGAAGCGTTGTGGATGACGGGATTGCGTGAGATTGCCAAAGTACACACGGGAGATTTTCGGCTCACGCCAAATCAAAACATTATCGTGGGCAATGTACAAAAAAAACACAAATCGCGCATCATGAAACTCGTCAATCAATATGGGCTCCTCGTCGGAGACAGCCAATCTGCCATTCGCAAACATGCGATTGCTTGTGTGGCGTTGCCGACGTGTGGGCTGGCGATGGCGGAGTCGGAGCGGTACATGCCGACATTTCTCACAAAAATTGAACAGTTGCTCGCAGAAGTGGGGCTCCCCCAAACGCCGATTGTCATTCGGATGACAGGGTGTCCAAACGGATGTGCCCGCCCGTTTCTAGCAGAAATCGCCCTGACAGGACGTGCCATTGGCAAATATAACTTGTATCTCGGGGGTGACTTCGCCGGACGCCGACTCAACGCATTGTATCGGGAACAAGTGAGTGAGGCAGACGTGCTCGCATTGTTGCGTCCTTTGTTCCAACAGTATGCGACGCAACGCCAAGAAGGCGAATATTTTGGCGACTTTGTCGTGCGGATGGGGGTCGTCAAAGCGGTGACCGACGGACGACAGTTTCACGCATGAGTGCAGGAGTGCTCGTCATCGCCCACGGCTCACGCAATGCGGAGTGGGTGGCCCAAATTGAGCAACTTGTCGCTTCTGTGCGTTGCCCTGTGTGCATTACAATCGCCTACTTAGAAAGCGTCGAAGGGCAAACGATCGCCGACGGTGTGGCGCGGTTGGAACGCCAAGGCGTCACGCGTATTTTGGCAATCCCGCTGTTTATGACCGCAGGGAGCACGCACGTGCACGAAATTCAATATGCGCTCGGGCTCGTCCCTGCACTTACGATCGCCTCAGACATCGCACGCATTGCAACGACGGCGCAGATCGTCTGGGGCCCGTTGCTCGAAGCGGGGGACGGC
>JAULZZ010000120.1:0-41326 GCA_032117095.1 Paenibacillus sp. | reverse complement strand
TCGCGTTTTGAAATTGAGCGTGCGACAAACAGAGTCAACATTACCATCTTTACGGCGAAACCGGGCATGGTCATCGGCAAAGGCGGAGCTGAGATTGAAGTCATCCGTAACCACATTGCGACCATGACAGAGAAAAAAGTACAAATTAATATTTCCGAAATTAAAGCGCCTGATCTCGAAGCAATTCTCGTGGCCGAATCGATCGCCCAACAGCTTGAACGACGCGTCTCCTTTCGTCGGGCACTCAAACAAGCGATGCAACGCAGTAACCGTGCAGGGGCAAAAGGAATTAAAATTTCGGTGAGTGGTCGTCTCGGTGGCGCAGAAATTGCACGAACAGAAGGATACAGCGAAGGAACGGTACCCTTGCATACGTTGCGTGCCGACATTGACTACGGCACAGCAGAAGCGCATACGACGTTCGGACGCATCGGTGTAAAGGTGTGGATTTATCGGGGTGAAATCTTGCCCGTAAGCAAAAGAAAATCTAAGCAAGAAGGGAACGAAAATCCATTATGTTGATGCCTAAGCGGGTCAAGCACCGCAAAGAGCAACGTGGGAAAATGCGAGGCCGTTCCAAAGGTGGCACGGAAGTTGCATTTGGAGAGTACGGACTGCAAGCGTGTGAACCGGCGTGGATCACAAACCGTCAGATCGAAGCGGCACGGATTGCCATGACGCGTTTTATCAAGCGTGGCGGACAAGTATGGATCAAAATTTTCCCTGCCAAACCGGTTACACAAAAGCCTCTCGAGGTGCGGATGGGGAGCGGAAAAGGGAACGTAGAAAAGTGGGTAGCTGTTGTAAAACCTGGGCGAATCCTCTTTGAGTTAGCGGGTGTGCAAGAAGAAGTTGCACGTGAAGCAATGCGTCTTGCCTCACACAAATTGCCCATTAAGACAAAGTTCGTCAAACGTGAACAAACAGGCGGTGAACACGATGAAAGCGATTGAGTTTCGTAATTTGACAACCGCAGAAATCGAACGCAAAGTAAATACGTTTAAGGAAGAGCTATTTAACTTGCGCTTTCAACTGGCGACCGGTCAGCTCGACAACCCTGCGCGTATTCGTGAAGTACGCAAAAACATTGCTCGTGCCAAGACCGTGATCCGCCAACGTGAACTCGGGATCGGCTCCTAAACGGAAGGAGGAAACAGTTGTGATACAACGAAATACCCGCAAAGTACAACTTGGGAAAGTCGTAAGCGATAAGATGGACAAAACAATCGTGGTTTGTGTAGAAACGTACAAGCGCCATCCGCTTTATCATAAGCGCATCGTATCGTCAAAGAAATTTAAGGCACACGATGAACAAAACGAAGCGAAAATCGGTGATACCGTCCGGATTATGGAGACAAGACCGCTGTCCAAAGAAAAATGTTGGAGATTGGTCGAGATCGTAGAAAAGGCAGTCGTCATCTAGAACATCACACGAAAGTACAATGAACGAGAAGGAGGGGATGCAACATGATCCAACCATTTACACGGTTGCGCGTAGCAGACAACTCAGGCGCCAAAGAACTGATGTGTATTCGTGTGCTCGGTGGCACAGGGCGTCGCACAGCAGACATTGGAGACTTGATCGTTTGTTCTGTCAAAGAAGCAACACCCGGGGGCGTTGTTAAAAAAGGCGATGTGATCAAGGCAGTCGTCGTCCGTACGGTCAACGGAGCACGCCGTAAAGATGGTTCGTACATCTCATTCGACGAGAATGCCGCTGTCATCGTGAAAGAAGACAAAAGCCCAAGAGGTACCCGCATTTTTGGACCCGTGGCAAGAGAATTGCGCGACAAAGAATACATGAAGATAGTGTCTTTAGCACCAGAAGTCATTTGATCGATAAAGCGGGGTGAACAGACGTATGCCAAAGCAAAAAAAAGTGCTAGAAAGCCACAATCACAAACTCCATGTAAAAAAAGACGATCGGGTCATCGTGATCACGGGCAAGGATAAGGGCAAGACAGGGCGTGTGATCGAAGCGTATCCGCGTGAAAACCGCGTGCTCGTTGAAGGGATCAATAAAGTGTTGCGCCACACAAAACCAAGCCAAAAAAATCAACAAGGCGGCATTCTTGAACAAGAAGCCTCGATCCATGTGTCGAATGTGATGCACATCGACCCCAAAACAAAAAAACCAACGCGAATCGGTTACATGGTGCAGGAAGACGGCAAGAAAATTCGGATTGCCAAACGTTCTGGCGCAAAAATCGATTGACACTTTTAGTAAAGGAGGAGGATTCGACTGTGGTTGCCCGATTAAAACAACGGTTTCTCACCGAAGTTACGCCAGCGTTACTTCAAAAGTTTAGTTACAAATCGATCATGCAAGTACCGAAAATTGATAAGATTGTCATTAACATGGGTCTTGGTGAAGCGGTTGGGAATGCAAAATTGCTCGATGTCGCGGTAGACGAGCTAAAAACAATCAGTGGGCAAAAGCCAGTCATTACCCGTGCTAAAAAATCGATTGCGGGGTTCAAAGTACGGGAAGGAATGCCGATCGGAGCGAAAGTGACTTTGCGTGGTGAACGCATGTATTATTTTTTGGATAAACTGATGAATGTTGCACTCCCAAGGGTACGTGACTTTCGTGGTGTATCCAATAAAGCGTTCGACGGCAGAGGAAATTATACGTTGGGCCTCAAAGAACAACTCATTTTCCCAGAAATCGAGTATGACAAAGTAAACAAAATTCGCGGGATGGACGTCGTCATCGTGACCACGGCCAAGAACGACGAAGAAGCACGCGAATTATTAAAACAGCTCGGGATGCCGTTCATTGTATCGACGTAGAGAAAGTGAAACCGCGCATGAGCAAAAGCGCACATTTGTTTTATGAGAACACGGAGGTGAATGTACACACGTGGCTAAAACATCGATTAAAGTACGCCAACAACGTGAACCAAAGTTCAAAGTACAAGCGTATACACGGTGCGAAAGGTGTGGCCGCCCACACGCTGTTTTGCGGAAATTCCACATTTGTCGGATTTGTTTCCGCGAACTCGCTTACAAAGGGCAAATACCGGGCGTACGAAAAGCAAGCTGGTAATCAATCGACCATGAAAGGAGGGATATGCGCATGGTAATGACCGATCCGATCGCAGATATGTTGACACGCATTCGAAATGCGAACATCGTTCGTCATGAAACCGTTGAAATCCCGTCATCCAAAATCAAACGACAAATTGCCCAAATCTTGAAAAATGAAGGTTTTGTGAAAGATGCTGAGTTTGTAGGGGATCACAAAAAAGGTCTCATTCGTTTGTTCCTCAAATACGGCCAAAACAACGAGCGTGTCATCAGTGGGCTCAAACGCATCAGCAAACCAGGGCTGCGTGTATATGCAAAATCAAGTGAACTGCCACGTGTGCTTGGGGGGTTAGGAATCGCTGTCGTTTCGACTTCACAAGGACTCATGACGGACAAAGCGGCACGACAAGCCCAAGCGGGTGGAGAAATCATATGCTACGTCTGGTAAACAAAAGGAGGTGTAACGATGTCACGCATTGGACGTAAACCCATCCCTGTACCCTCGGGTGTCCAAATCACACTGGATCAACAAGCATTGACTGTACAAGGACCCAAAGGCTTATTAGCACGTACTTTACACAAAGATATGATCGTGAAAATTAACCCCACGGAAATTGTCGTAGAGCGTCCGAGCGACAACAAAACACACCGTTCCTTGCATGGGACGACACGTAGCGTCATCGCCAATATGGTGCAAGGGGTTACGGAAGGGTTTGCCAAAACATTAGATCTTGTGGGCGTAGGATATCGTGCGAACAAAACGGGGGACAAACTCGTGTTGAACGTTGGATACTCACACCCTGTGGAAATATTGCCCGAAACAGACATTGCATTCGAGGTGCCTGCCAACAATAAAATTATTGTTCGTGGGATTGACAAAGAAATTGTCGGCGCCTATGCGGCAAAAATCCGCGCTGTACGTCCTCCTGAACCGTATAAAGGCAAAGGAATCAAGTATGAGAAAGAACGCATCTTGCGCAAAGAAGGAAAAACAGGCGGCAAGAAAAAATAAGGCGTCTGCCCTGCGCACACGTAAAGGAGGAAACACGCACATATGATTAGCAAGGCTGATCGCAACGAGGCACGAAAAATTAGGCATCAACGCATTCGCAAAAAAGTAATGGGCACAGCGACAAAACCGCGTCTGAATGTGTTCCGGTCTTCAAAACACATTTATGCTCAAATCATTAACGACGAAACGGGTACGACACTCGTCAGTGCATCTACGATGGACAAAACATTCGGAAAAGAAAAAAACGGGGCAAACATTGAGGCTGCGCAATTTGTGGGCAACTTAATCGCTACACGGGCCATTGCAAAGGGGTTCACGCACATCGTGTTTGATCGTGGTGGTTATTTGTATCACGGTCGTGTCGCCGCATTGGCGGAGGCTGCGCGCTCAGGCGGTCTTCAATTTTAGTTATGGAGGAACGAAAAAGGAGGGTTACGATTGCGCATTGATCCCCAGACAGTCGGAGAGTTGTCAGAAAAAGTGGTACACATCAATCGTGTTTCAAAAGTAGTCAAAGGGGGCAGACGTTTTAGTTTTAGTGCCCTCGTGGTCGTGGGAGACGGGCAAGGCCATGTCGGAGCCGGCATCGGAAAAGCTTCAGAAGTGCCAGATGCGATTCGCAAAGGCATCGAAGATGCAAAGAAAAATCTTGTGAAAGTACCGATCGTCAAAAAGACAATCCCGCACCCAGTGACAGGCAAGTTTGGCGCAGGAGCCGTATTATTAAAACCTGCTTCGGAAGGTACGGGTGTCATTGCAGGGGGAGCTATTCGTGCAGTATTGGAGCTCGCCGGCGTGGAAGACATCTTGACGAAATCACTCGGTTCATCAAACTCAATCAATATGGTCAACGCTACGCTAGAAGGATTGTCCAGACTAAAACGGGTAGAAGAAGTTGCAAAACTTCGGGGGAAAACGGTCTCGCAATTGTTGCGACCATAAGGGGTGGAACAAATGGCAAAGTTGGAAGTCACGTTAAAGCGCAGTTTAATCGGCTGGCCAGCACGACAACGCCTTTCGGTGCAATCGCTTGGATTACGTAAAATTCGCCAAACCGTCGTGCACCAAGACAATCCGATTATTCGTGGATTGATTCAAAAAGTATCGCATTTGGTAGAGTACAAAGAAGTCGAATAAAAAATTATTCATAAAAAAAGGAGGTGCTTTGATGAAATTATCAGACTTAACTCCAGCCCCAGGATCACGACATGCGCGCAAACGTGTCGGTCGAGGCATTGGTAGTGGGATGGGGAAAACATCCACACGGGGACATAAAGGTCAAAATGCGCGTTCTGGTGGAGGCGTGCGGCCTGGGTTTGAAGGAGGTCAAAATCCTTTGTACCGCAGGGTGCCGAAGCGGGGCTTTCACAACCCATTTCGCAAACAATTTACGATTGTCAACGTGTCCCAGCTCAATGGATTTATGGAGGGAACGCATGTCACCCCAGAATTGTTGCTCGCCACACGGGTCATTCGTAAAGTTGGTGATGGGATAAAAATTCTTGGAAATGGTGAACTAACCGTAAAACTAACGGTTTCTGCGCATCACTTTTCTGCTACGGCAAAAGAAAAAATCGAATCCAATGGTTCCACAATCGAGGTGATTGCATGATCTCCACGATTCGGAACATATGGACCGTACCAGAGTTGCGCAACCGCATTTTGTTTACGCTCGCTGTGCTTATCGTCTATCGGATCGGGTCTTTTATCCCCGTACCCAACGTCAATTTGGATTTGTTGCGCAGCTTTGATTTTCAACAATCCGCGGGGATATTCAATTTGATCAACACGTTTTCGGGCGGTGCGTTGTTCCAATTTTCTATTTTTGCAATGGGGATTGTGCCGTACATTACCGCTTCGATTATCGTGCAGTTGTTGTCGATGGACGTCATCCCAAAACTCACCCAGTGGGCAAAAGAAGGCGAAGTCGGTCGTAAAAAACTCGCACAAATTACGCGCTATGGGACGATCATTTTGGGGGTATTGCAGGCGTACGGCTTGGCGATCGGCTTTAATAATCTTGTCCCAAACTTGATCAACGACACTGGATTCACGACGTACACGATGATCGCGATCGTCTTGACTGCGGGAACAGCGTTTCTCATGTGGTTGGGTGAGCAAATTACAGAGCGTGGCATCGGCAACGGCATTTCCATTCTCATTTTTGCAGGAATTATCGCAGGAATCCCATCTGCGGTGCAGCAAATTTATGAGACGCAGTTTGTCAATACAGACTCCACGGTGTTGTTCCTCAGCATTCTCAAAGTGTTGATCATCGTGCTTGTGGTCGTCGCGATCACTGTAGGGGTCATCTTCGTCCAACAAGGTGTGCGTAAAATTGCGGTGCAATACGCAAAACGCGTTGTCGGTCGAAAAATGGTCGGTGGGCAAGCGACGCACATCCCATTGAAAGTCAATGCAGCGGGGGTCATTCCCGTCATCTTTGCACTCTCGTTGCTGATGTTTCCGAGTACGATCGCCAGTTTCTTTCGGACGAATCCCGTTGCGGATTGGATCATCGAAAACATGTCGTATACCGCACCATTGGGAATGGTGTTGTACGTATTGTTGATCATTGGGTTTACGTACTTTTATACGTTTATCCAACTCAATCCAATACAACTTGCAGAAAATATGCAAAAAAACGGTGGATACATTCCTGGGATTCGCCCTGGACTGACGACGTCCAAGTATTTGACAAAAGTGATCAATCGAATCACGTTGTCGGGTGCCCTCTTTCTCGCAGCGATTTCTATTCTTCCTGTATTTTTTGGGAAACTCGCGGGATTGCCTCAATCGGTCACGATCGGGGGGACGAGTTTACTCATTGTCGTTGGGGTAGGGTTAGAAACGATGAAACAAGTAGAAAGTCAGTTGATCAAACGTCACTATAAGGGGTTTATTAATCGGTAATTTTCGCAGTGGAAAGAAGATTTTTTTGGTCACCTTTTATGCAAAAAAAGGAGCGCAACCCATGAATGTGATCCTATTGGGCCCACCTGGGGCGGGAAAAGGGACGCAAGCGGAACAAATTGTTGCACAGCTGCATATTCCTCATATTTCCACAGGCGATGCGTTTCGGTTGGCGATGAGGGAACAAACCGCACTCGGATGCGAAGCGAGAACGTATGTGGATGCAGGAAAGCTCGTGCCCGATGACATTACGGTCGGCATTGTACGGGAGCGACTAGGCAAAGAAGACTGTGCGCAAGGATTTTTGTTGGATGGCTTCCCCCGTACGATTGCCCAAGCAGAAGCATTAGAAGTGCTGTTGCGGCAACGCCAACAAAAAATCGACCACGTCGTGAATTTGCACGTAGATCGTGCACAGTTGCTTCAACGGTTGACAGGACGTACGGTTTGCCGAAGCTGTGGAGCCACGTACCATTTGCACAATCATCCGCCAAAAGTAACCGGCGTGTGCGACAAATGCGGGGGAGAATTGTATCAGCGCTCCGACGATACGGAGGCACGCGTCGCGGTACGGCTGGATGAATACGAAAAGAAAACAGCACCATTGCTCGATTTCTATGCAAAAAAAGACGTTTTGCGCACGATTGACGGACAAAAAAGTCGCGATGAAGTGACGGCACTACTTCGTTCGCTGTTCTTTCGGGAGATTGGTTAGCGGATGAAACAGGGCGAAACGGCATTTTCCCACGGCTTCGTACTCGGTCAAGTCGTCAAAATATTACGGGGTCGCAACAAAATGGCATATGCAATCGTGGTGGAACTGACAAACGACCGTGCCGTTAAAATCGCAGACGGAAACAAAAGAAAGATGGACAATCCCAAAACGAAAAACATCCTTCATCTGGAAGCGACAACGGAAATCAATCATGATATCGCGGCAAGTTTATGCACCACAGGGAAAGTGACAAACGGGAAATTGCGTGTTGCCTTGCTAAAATTCTTGGAAAACACGAATGCAGTGACCCTGGGAAAGGAGTCTGTACATGGCTAAAGAAGGTGTGATCGAAGTCGAAGGAACCGTCATTGAGCCATTGCCCAATGCGATGTTTCGCGTAGAACTGGAAAACGGGCATCGAATTTTAGCACACGTATCGGGAAAGTTGCGACTCCATATTATTAAGATTTTGACAGGGGACAAAGTCGTCATCCAACTTTCCCCGTATGACCTCACGCGCGGGCGCATTACGTATCGGAAATAAGCAGTGAAAAAGCGATGAGCGCGTCAAAACACACGGCTCAACAATACTCGTCAATGGATCAATCAGTAGGGAGGGTGTCCGACGTGAAAGTACGACCTTCAGTGAAGCCGATTTGTGAGAAATGCAAAATTATTCGTCGTCGAGGCAACGTGATGGTAATTTGTGAAAATCCGAAACACAAACAAAAACAAGGGTAAGAGGAGGTGGGTTCATAATCTATGGCACGTATAGCAGGCGTAGACTTACCACGGGATAAGCGCGTAGAAATTGGATTGCAATACATCTTTGGAATTGGGAAAACGACAGCCAAAACGTTATTGTCGACCACAGAAATCGATCCAAATAAACGGATCAAAGATCTTACCGAAGAAGAAGTAGGGAAACTGCGCGATCAGATCGATAAAACGATCAAAGTAGAAGGCGACCTTCGTCGGGATATTTCGATGAACATCAAACGGCTCATTGAGATTGGTTCTTATCGGGGATTGCGTCATCGTCGGGGATTGCCTGTGCGTGGTCAACGCACGAAAACAAATGCGCGCACCCGCAAAGGGCCACGTCGCACGGTAGCAAATAAGAAAAAATAGGGAAAGGGTGAAGCAAACCGCATGGCTAAACCTGCAAAAAAAACGGTACGTACCAAACGTCGCGATCGCAAACAGATTGAAAACGGGGTGGCGCACATTCGCTCGTCGTTTAACAATACGATCGTTACCATTACCGATACGCATGGAAATGCGATCTCATGGGCGAGTTCGGGTGGGCTTGGATTTAAGGGGTCACGCAAAAGCACACCGTATGCAGCACAGCTGGCTGCTGAATCTGCGGCAAAAAGTGCGATGGAACACGGTCTAAAAAGCGTCGAAGTGATGGTAAAAGGACCTGGATCAGGACGTGAAGCCGCGATACGTTCGTTGCAAGCGGCAGGCTTAGAAGTGAACTTGATCAAAGATGTCACGCCGATTCCACACAATGGCTGTCGTCCCCCAAAACGTCGTCGCGTCTAACATAGAGAGAATCATATGCACCAAAACACTTCGATGTTGAGCATAGCGACGATATAAGGGAGGCACATCGATGATAGAAATTGAAAAGCCAAAAATCGAAACGGTGAAAACAAGTGACGACGGAACGTACGGTCGTTTTGTCATCGAGCCGTTAGAACGAGGATATGGCACCACACTTGGCAATTCGTTGCGTCGCATTTTGCTTTCCTCTTTGCCAGGTGCAGCCGTGACAAGTGTGCAAATTGAAGGGGTACAACATGAATTTTCGATTGTACCAGGTGTGTTGGAAGATGTGACGGAAATTGTGCTCAACCTCAAACGCCTGTCATTGCGCATTCATTCCGACGAAGTAAAACTTTTAGAGATTGAAGCCGATGGGGAAGGCAACGTCACCGCCGGTGACATTCAGGCCGATAGCGACGTAGAAATTCTCAATCCGTCGTTGCACATCGCTTCGTTGGCACCAGGTGCTAAACTCAATATGCGTATTTATGCCAAGCAAGGACGTGGATACGTTCCAGCGGAAAGAAACAAGCAAACCCAAACGTTGATCGGATTCATCCCCGTAGATTCTATCTTTACTCCAATTACACGGGTGAACTACACCGTCGAAAACACCCGTGTTGGACAAGTGACAAACTACGATAAACTATCCATCGAAGTGTGGACAGATGGGAGCATCGGTCCTGAAGAAGCCGTAAGCATTAGTTCGAAAATTTTAATTGAGCACTTTTCGCTGTTTCTCGACCTGAACGTCCAATCGTCACAGTTGGAAATTATGGTGGAACGAGAAGAGGACGAGGCGACACGGTTGATGGATCGGACGATTGAAGAGCTCGACCTTTCTGTTCGTTCCTACAATTGTCTAAAACGTGCAGCGATTAATACGGTATTTGAGCTGACATCGAAGTCGGAAGACGATATGATGAAAGTACGTAATTTGGGTCGAAAATCATTAGAAGAAGTGCAAGAAAAGCTGGAACAACTGGGGCTTTCTTTGCGAAAGGAGGGATAGAACGATGACGGCATACAAAAAAGTAGGGCGTGATTCAAGTGCGCGCAAAGCATTGTTTCGTGATCTCGTCACAGATTTGTTCATTTATGAGCGCATTGAAACGACAGAAGCAAAGGCGAAAGCAGTGCGTTCAATCGCTGAAAAGTTGATTACCTTAGCCAAACGTGGCGATTTGCATGCACGCAGGCAAGTGGCGTCGTTTGTTCGGCGTGAAATGGCGCAAGAAGGGCGCGATGCGATTCAAAAACTATTTGCAGATATCGCACTCCGGTATACCGAACGCAAAGGTGGATATACGCGCATCCTAAAACTAGGGCCTCGTCGTGGCGATGCGGCGCCGATGGTGTTCCTAGAGCTCGTCGACCGCGCAGAAGCATAACGCGTGTGCGCAATCTATGTTTATGGGTGCGCTACGAAGGGACAAAGTATCACGGCTTTCAGCAACAGTGCGGATGCATTACCGTGCAACAGCGGTTGCAAGAAGCCGTGACTACCCTTACACAGCACAATACGATCGTGCATGGGGCAGGGCGTACGGATGCGGGTGTGCACGCACGAAAGCAAGTGGTTACCTTTTTAACCCCCTCCCCATTGCCGCTTGATCGGTGGTGTCGCGGTCTCAATGCCCATTTGCCCGCTGATATCGTCGTGTGGCATGCGGAGGAAAGCAACCACGACTTTCATGCGCGCAAAAGCGCACATCAAAAAACGTACGTGTATACGATCCACAATGCTCCTTATGCGGATCCGTTGCGTGCACGTGAACAATGGCATATCATCCCCCCTTTGGACGTCACGGCGATGGAACAAGCATTGCTGTACGTGCGTGGCAAACACGATTTTACCTCGTTTTGTAATGTGCGGTCCTCCGTCGTCTCCAAAGTGCGTACATTGCATCGTGCCGAGTTGTGCGTATTGCCTTCGTTATGGGGCGAAAAAGGGCAAATAATACGGATCACGTTTACAGGGGACGGTTTTCTGTACCAAATGGTGCGCATTTTGGTTGGGACATTGGTGCGGATTGGGTTAAAGAAACAACCGCCTTTGGCGATGGTTCGTATGCTGGAAGCAAAAGATCGACGTTGTGCGGGACCTACGGCGAAACCACACGGCTTGCATTTGTGGGACATTGATTATGATACAAACACTGTACAGAAATACGAATGAAAAACAAACAGAGATTACATCACAAACAAGGAGGTGGCGAACGTGCGCACCACATACATGGCAAAGAAAAACGAAGTATCCAAGCAATGGTATATTGTCGATGCAGCGGGACAAACGCTCGGTCGTCTGAGTAGTCAAGTGGCATCCTTACTACGCGGGAAACACAAACCACAATTCACCCCACATCAAGATACAGGGGACTTTGTGATCATCATCAATGCCGAAAAAATTGTATTGACTGGAAAAAAACTGCAACAGAAAAAATATTATCGTCATTCGGGGTACATGAGTGGACTCAAAGTCACCACCGCCCAACAATTGCGCGACAAACGTCCTGATCGGATGATTGAGCATGCGGTGTACGGCATGTTGCCCAAAAATAAGCTTGGAGATGCACTCAAAACAAAACTAAAAGTATATGCAGGAAGCGAACACCCGCACCAAGCGCAACTTCCACAGGCGTATGCATTGAAATCCTAGGGGCAAGTTGGAGTGACAAAGGAGGATGAATGTAGTGGCATCTTTACAATATTACGGAACAGGACGGCGCAAGCACTCTGTGGCACGTGTACGACTGATTCCTGGGGAAGGAAACATCACGATCAATGCCCGTCCAATCGACGAATACTTCGGTCATGAGACATTGAAGCTGATCGTAAAACAACCGCTTACATTAACCGAAACGTTGCTAAAATACGATGTCGTCGTATTGGCACACGGCGGGGGAACCACGGGGCAAGCAGGGGCCATTCGCCATGGCATTTCCCGTGCATTGTTACAAGCAGAACCAGATTTCCGTATCCCGCTGAAACGTGCAGGGTTTCTCACGCGAGATTCCCGCATGAAAGAGCGTAAAAAGTACGGGCTCAAAGCCGCGCGTCGCGCACCTCAATTTTCCAAACGATAATCGTTTTAACGTGCAGGCGAGGAAGGAATACGGCACGCTCGTTTCCTTGCGTGCACACCATACACATACACCTGACCGAGTCAAACGATTGCGTTGCTCCGTCGGGTTTTGTGTTTTTTACGAAACACGGAATGAATACAGACATCCTATTGGTTAAAAATTACCGTGCTTTCTCGTAAAAGGAATCGCTCTACATGGATATTTTTAATTAGTATGTTAGAGGATTGCTCCACGTTTGGCCCGCACACAAGCGGGAAGGTACTGCGGATTTCTATGATGGAGGTGCGACGATGCCTACAAAAGAAGAACATCGCCACCATATAAAGCAACAATTAAGAATAGAGGAACCCCATCTGCCTGCACGTTCGGCGAAAATTACGGACTACGCCATTCGGCGACTGATGCATCATGTGGCACGTATTCCTTCGACCGCCATTGCTTTGTATAAGCCGATGCGCTACGAACCAGATATCACGGCTGTTTTTGCATGGGGAATACACCACAAAATCGCCCTTGCACTGCCTTATGTCGTGACGCATACGGCGATGGAGATGCGGTACTCGCGTAGTCTACAGCAGGCAACGCAGGAAGAACAAGACCGTTTGACACGTGTTGCGCAACCGACCGCGGCACACCCGCTGGTGATGGTCGTCCCGAGTGTGGGGGTAACGGAAACGGGACACCGTCTTGGGAGTGGAAAAGGGTACTATGACCGTTTTTTATCGGCGTGGAAATCCGCGATTGACGATGGGTCGCTGGTGCTGTATACGGCGGTGTTTGATCTCCAAGTCATTGATGCTGCTTATGCCCCAGAGGAACACGATGTACCCATGCATCACCTCATTACGGAGCGAGGGATATGGGATTGTCGTCAACAAAGGTGGCATGCAGACGTGCCGTAGTGCGCTGTATCAACCAAATTAAATACCGCAGGAGGAGGAGACATCATGTTCCAAAATATAGGCCCCGTTGGGCTGCTGTTGATCGTCGTCGTGGCATTGCTCCTGTTTGGACCCAAGAAATTGCCTGAGCTCGGTCGGGCGTTCGGACGGACGTTACGGGCGTTCAAAGAAGGAACAAAAGAGATGATAAAAGACGAGCCGATCGCAACGGAATCGACAAAACCACCTCATGAACACGTTGCAGAAACACCGACTACACGGGAATCGGTTCGGTTGCCTGATTGACGCATAAAAAAAACGCCGATGAATTGTTTGAGTCCATGAACCGCATTTTCGATCCCGCACTGTAACCGATACTACAGTGCGAGAATCGTTGATGGATCGATGGTCAAGTCTGTGCGCATACGAAAAACATATTGAAAGCATATACACAGAGGGATGCCTTTTTCGAGAAAGCAAAACAATGTCAACAGGTTAAGAACTTTCCTGAAAAATGTTGCAAATAAACGGGAATTCTAAAAAATATTGACGTTTTCTAAAAAATAACCTGTCATCACTGATTCATCCGTACTCCAGAACATTCGCTTAACCTGTTGACATTGGATTTGAAAGTTATAACCAACGCTTTGCTACGCGTTGTCATAACGGCTTTGATCAAGCGCGTACTGACCTACTCGCCATGTTCTCCACGTCGCATGGGGGACCCATGCTACGAGACGGGGTTATCCCCATTTACACATAATTCTTGACGCTCCCCCGTATCATATCAAGAGATACCGCAAAAAAAAATTATAAAAAATTGGTGTCGTACACTTGAAATGCAATCAAAAGTTGAGTACAATCATGTTCGTAGGTGTTAGCACTCCATTGCGATGAGTGCTAAGGAAGCACCAATACACATTTTGTAAGGAGGATGCTGTGATTATGATTAAGCCGTTAGGAGATCGCGTCGTGATCGAAGCCATCGCAAGGGAGGAGACGACCGCCAGTGGGATCGTGCTACCGGATACTGCGAAGGAAAAGCCCCAAGAAGGCAAAGTGCTTGCAGTCGGTCCAGGTGCATATAAGGACGGGACACGCATTCCGTTAGACGTCGCCACAGGGGATCGTGTGATTTTCTCCAAATATGCAGGAACAGAAGTGAAGTTTGAAGGGCGCGAGCTCATGATTATGCGCGAAAGTGACATTTTGGCTGTCTTGTAAGAGGACGCTCGCAACATGCGTAAGACAACACCGATTTTATTTTAGGAGGGAACGAACAGACCATGGCAAAAGAAATTAAATTTAGCGAAGAAGCACGTCGTTCGATGTTAAGAGGGGTAGATGCACTCGCCAACGCAGTGAAGGTCACGCTCGGTCCAAAGGGACGCAATGTCGTGCTTGAGAAAAAATTCGGCAGTCCGCTTATTACGAATGATGGCGTCACGATTGCAAAAGAAATCGAGCTAGAAGACGCATTCGAGAACATGGGTGCACAGCTCGTCAAAGAAGTCGCTACAAAGACAAATGATGTTGCAGGGGATGGGACGACGACGGCGACGGTATTGGCCCAAGCGATGATTCGTGAAGGGTTGAAGAACGTCACGGCAGGGGCGAACCCGATGGCGATCCGCAAAGGAATCGAGAAAGCGGTTGCTGCAGCGGTCACAGAGCTCAAAACGATTTCCCGCCCTGTAGAAGGACGTAGCTCGATCGCCCAAGTGGCAGCGATTTCATCGGGAGACGAAGAAGTCGGACAACTGATTGCTGATGCGATGGAAAAAGTGGGCAATGACGGTGTCATCACGGTAGAAGAGTCCAAAGGATTTACGACAGAGCTCGAAGTCGTTGAGGGGATGCAGTTCGATCGTGGCTATATTTCACCGTACATGATCACCGATACAGACAAGATGGAAGCGACACTAGAAAATCCCTTCATCTTAATCACAGACAAGAAAATTGGCAATATCCAAGAAATTTTGCCTGTATTGGAGAAGGTCGTTCAATCGGGAAAACAATTGGTCATTATCGCAGAAGATGTCGAAGGCGAAGCATTGGCAACCCTCGTTGTCAACAAATTGCGTGGCACGTTTACGTGTGTTGCCGTAAAAGCCCCAGGCTTTGGCGACCGTCGTAAAGCGATGTTACAAGACATCGCAGCACTCACGGGTGGGCAAGTGATCACCGAGGAGCTCGGCTTAGAGTTGAAATCTACACGGATCGACCAGCTCGGTTCGGCGAGACAAGTGCGCGTATCCAAAGAAAATACGATCGTCGTCGATGGTGCAGGCGAAAAATCCGACATTGATGCACGCATCAACCAAATTAAGGCACAGCTTGAAGAAACCACATCTGAGTTCGACAAAGAAAAATTGCAAGAGCGTTTGGCGAAACTAGCCGGTGGCGTAGCCGTGATCAAAGTGGGGGCCGCGACAGAGACGGAGCTCAAAGAGCGTAAATTGCGCATCGAGGACGCACTCAATTCTACACGGGCAGCAGTAGAAGAAGGCATCGTATCGGGTGGCGGAGTTGCTTTGATGAACGTGTTCCAAGCAGTCAACCAAGTCAGTGCAACAGGCGATGAGCAAACAGGCGTCAACATCGTTTCCCGTGCGTTGGAAGAACCCGTACGCATCATCTCCACCAACGCGGGACTCGAAGGCAGTGTCATCGTAGAACGACTCAAGAAAGAACAAGTCGGGATTGGATTTAACGCTGCAACAGGCGAATGGGTCAACATGATCCAAGCAGGCATCGTCGATCCAGCAAAAGTGACACGTTCCGCACTACAAAACGCAGCCTCTGTGGCCGCAATGTTCCTCACGACCGAAGCCGTTGTCGCAGACAAACCGGAGAAAGAAAAAGCCGGTGGTGCGGGTGGCATGGGCGGTATGGGTGGCATGGGCATGGACGGCATGATGTAATAAAACGCACTACAGCCCCCTCGTTTCAGCGTGTGCTGAGAAGGAAGGGGTTTTTTTGTGTGAGGGATCGTTTCCTTACCTCACCCAGTGTAAGAGCCAATTGCCACTTTGAGTAGTACTGCTCCATTTGCATTTTAGATAAACAAGAATATAATCATGACCCTTGTTTGATGATTTCGGTATTACATTTATTAAACCGTTGTCCTTCATATATGGCGTAGTCATGACCGCAAAGTTAGCATCCTTAAACCCCACACCTGGATTGAATCCTGCATTATCTATTGGGGGGACCAAATTTGCGTTTATTTCCGATGTTCGTGGAGAATGATCAACTTGACCTCCCGGATTTATCGTTTCCTCAAAAAACCATTTCTGATTGCTCGTACCATCGTTTGCGAGATCCAGCTTACCATCACAATTGGCATCGCGCTGATTCATCCAGATTGCCGCGATTCTCCCGACGTTTTCAATCGTTTTCGTATCCGCATCTTGTTCGGACTTATCCACCACGCCTACGACGGTAGGAATGATAATGGTCGAAATAATCCCCAAAATGATGAGCACACCCAACAGTTCAAAAATCGTCAGTCCTCGTTGCTCTTTTAGCAGGAAACCATTTTTTGACCCTAGATTCACTTTACGCATGGGTGGATGCCTCCTTCGGTTTTTTGAATGCGGCGTACTTTCCTCAGGCGATGAGATGCGCCATGTCAGCGCACGAAGGATCCAAAAATAGGGGGGTGGTTGCATCAAAAAATGCCACTCACACATATCAATTGCATCTTTATAATATAGAAAATCCAGATTTCCGTCAATCGAAATTCACTCGCGTAAAAATGGTTTTTTTGATTTTTTCTGCATCATTTTTTTGCAACAAAATACATATTTTAAGTGAACAAATTTCGTGATACGGGGTTTCGCATGCAAACCAGCCTGTGCAACTGAATCCCTTGGATTATCGGCTCGCTACGAATACGCTGGCAATTCCCGAGAACAGTATTCCACGATCATCGGTTTATGGAAATACGGGGGAATTTCATCTTCAGGATTTTTGCAAAAGGAGGTTTGGTGAAGAGGGGGCGCAAAGGCAGTTCATATGAAACACTGTTTGAATACAGGAATCCTATTGGTTAAAACCCCCTTTTTCCCCGTAAAATGCAGCCCTCTGCATAGATGTTTTTTAATCCGTGTTTAGTATCGGTACCCCCGCGCCCATACACCACAACACCCCTCGTGTCGGCATACGTTGCGCAAGGGGTGTTGTGGTGAGAAGTAGAAGAAGGCATCGTCGGGTGGCATGGACATGGACGGCATGATGTAATAAAACAACCCCCCTCGTTTCAGCGTGTGCTGAGAAGGAGGGGGGTTTTGCTTATCAAAGCTGTACGATATGGTGCAATTGCCAATATCCTAAATCGCTATTAGGGGTGTATTTACGATATTTTAGCATAACTAAACCGTATTGCCCGTTGCGGGCTAGCGGAATAGGCTTTTGATTTAATAAACCAAGTTTTACCATTAAGTCTGGATCTATGACCATCATCCAATTCCCAGTCTCCCAGCCTTTGAAATTCTTACTAGGAGCTGGATTAAACCCTCCGTTATCCAAAGAAGGCATAGTATCAGAGCGCCAAGCACAATCACCGCTCCCACTCCAACCGGTGACTTCAGATCCCACATGTTTCATATTACTCGTGCCGTCGCTGGCGAGATCCAGCATACAATCCCCATTTGCGTCGCGTTGATTTGCCCATATTGCAAAGATTCTCCCGACGTTTTCAATCGTTTTCGTATCCGCATCTTGTTCGGACTTATCCACCACGCCTACGACGGTAGGAATGATAATGGTCGAAATAATCCCCAAAATGATGAGCACACCCAACAGTTCAAAAATCGTCAGTCCTCTTTGCTCTTTTAGCAGGAAACCATTTTTTGACCCTAGATTCGCATCATGCATGGGTAGATGCCTCCTTCGGTTTTTGAATGCGTCGTACTTTCCTCATGCGATGAGATGCGCCATGTCAGCGTACGAGGGATTCAAAAATAGGGGGGTGGTTGTATCAAAAACGCCACTCACACATATAAATTGCATCTTTATAATATAGAAATTTCAGATTTCCGTCAATTGAAATTCACTCGCGTAAAAATGGTTTTTTGATTTTTTTTCTATCATTTTTTGCAATAAAATACATATTTTAAGTGAACAAATTTCGTCACACGTGGTTTCGCATGCAAACCACCTTGTGCAATTTAATCCCTTGGATTATCAGCTCGCCACGAATATGCTGGCAATTCCCGAGAACAGTATTCCATGGTCATCCGTTTATGAAGATACGGGGGAGTTTCATCTTCAGGATTTTTGCAAAGGGAGGTTTGGTGAAGAGGGGGCGCAAAGGCAGTTCGTTACCCCACGCCTGCCCATACACAAAAACACCCCTCGTGTCGGCATACGCTACGCAAGGGGTGTTGTGGCGAAAAGGGTTTATTCCGTTGCAATATGGTGTAACATCCAATAGCCCGAATTGGGGGAAGCAATTTTATATTTCAGATACACGTTACCATAATTTTTATCTTGGGACAATGATTTGGGCTGTTCTTTTAATAACCCGATTGTCACCATCTCCGATGTTTTTATGACGGCCATATGAGGTTTGAATTTCGTATCTACATCGGGATTGTACCCCCCGTTATTGAGGGAAGGCAAACCAGTATCCGTGCGTACGGCACATTTATTAGGATCCGTCCATGCGCTGACGCCATCTCCGACACTGACGACATTACTTTGTCCATTACTGGCTAAATCTAGCTTACAATCGCCGTCGGCATCGCGTTGATCCATCCATAATGCAAAGGATCTCCCGACGTTTTGGATGGTCTGTTGATCTGTGTCTTCTTTTGACTTACTGATGACGCCAGCCACTGCTGGAATCGCAATAGCAGCAATAACGCCCAAGATGAACAGCACACCGATCAGTTCAAAAATCGTCATTCCGCGTTGTTCTTTTCGCAAAGCCGCATTTTTGGACGCACACAGACGAGGGGTACACATGGGGCAGAGACCTCCTTAGGATGTTGTTGTTTGGGATGACGAGACGCACTCCTTTCGCAGGATGCCACCCCCAGCATGGCAGGCGGATGACAAGGGGGATCGGGCACGTCCAAAGCACAAAGGGGGATAACAAACTTTGTATCTTTATAGTATAAGCATCATGAATTTTTGTCAATAAAATTTGACGTGCGCAATAGAGAAAGTGTCTCTGTTCCCTCTGGGGAAAGCGAACAATCCTAGGATACCGTAGATTTTGTCGAAGTACGCCGATACGAAAAGGATTTCTTTTTGTAGAGAAGATTTCTGCGTGACCGCCATGGGCACGATGGGGTGAGCCGTACGGGAATAACTTTTCATACGCATGCGTTCGTTTGGCATGATTATGATATAATGAAGAGAAAATGGCGTTGCGTCCTATAAGGGGGGGGATAGACATGTCCGTGCTCATTTGGCTGGTCATTGGGCTTGGCTTGTTGGTGCTCGAGCTGTTTGTACCGAGTTTTGGCATCTTGGGCATTGCGGGGGTGTTGGCGATCATTGCTGGCGTGACGAAACTGGCGATGATGCAACAAGATCCGCAGATGGTGACGTGGATTATTGTGGGCACGGTCGGTGGTTTGCTCGTCCTTGGTGTGCTGTTTACGTATTTGAGTTGGCGACTTGGATTTTGGAAAAAATGGATTTTGCGCGATGAAATACGGCGCACGGACGGGTACGTTGCCCCACTTTCCCAACAACAGTGGATTGGACATACTGGCATGACATTGACGGCATTGCGTCCAGCGGGTGTGATCGACATTGCGGGGCAGCGGTTGGATGTGGTGACGAGGGGGGAATTTATCCCTGAGAAAACAACGGTTGTCGTATTAGACAACGAGGGCGTGCGCCTTATCGTCAAACAACAAGAGACGGCGAGCTAAGCGAAGTGGCTTGTGCTGTCTGTTTTTTACACGTGAGAAGAGATGAAAGGTACGTATGCACGTCTCTTCAAACCAATGTGAGAAGGGTGAGGGTGAAAAATGGGAATCTTTGAAGTATTAATCATCGTCGTTGTCGTCATTGGGTTGATCGTATTTTTGAACTTTTTTCCTTTTATGTTGTGGATTTCGGCGCTCGCCTCAGGCGTGCGCATCGGGATCATCACCTTAGTCGCCATGCGTTTGCGCCGTGTCGTACCGAGTCGCATCGTCAACCCGATGATCAAGGCGACGAAAGCCGGATTGGGCTTGCACGTCAATCAGCTGGAAGCACACTATATTGCTGGAGGGAACGTCGACCGCGTCGTCAATGCGTTGATCGCAGCCGAGCGTGCACAAATTACATTGCCTTTTGCACGGGCAGTGGCGATCGATTTGGCGGGGCGGGACGTGTTACAAGCCGTACAAATGAGCGTAAATCCCAAAGTCATCGAGACGCCACTCGTGTCCGCAGTCGCCAAAGACGGCATCGAAGTCAAAGTGAAAGCGCGCGTCACTGTGCGGGCGAACATTGACCGTCTTGTCGGGGGCGCAGGAGAAGAGACGATCATGGCGCGTGTTGGGGAAGGCATCGTGACGACGGTCGGATCGTCTCCCTCGCACAAAGACGTATTGGAAAATCCGGACATGATTTCACGTACGGTGTTGAGCAAGGGGCTTGATGCGGGAACCGCATTCGAAATCCTGTCGATCGACATTGCGGATGTCGACGTAGGCAAAAATATCGGTGCGCATTTGCAGACGGAACAAGCCGAAGCAGACAAGCTCATTTCCCAGGCGCGTGCCGAAGAACGTCGAGCGATGGCTGTTGCCCATGAGCAAGAGATGAAAGCCCGTGTGGAAGAAATGCGCGCAAAAGTCGTCGAAGCAGAGTCCCAAGTACCCTTGGCGATGGCAGATGCGTTACGCAACGGAAAAATAGGGGTCATGGACTACATGAACCTCAAAAACATCGATGCCGACACCCAAATGCGCCAGTCATTTAGCACGGACATTCCACCCAACGAGCGGAAAGAGCGGTGAGCGTGTGATGGATGTACACACGCTGTTGAGCATGATTGCCCTTGACGACTTACTGGACGCTAACGTCGTGTACGTTTTGGTGGTCGTGGTCGCACTGCTATGGAGGATGTTACATCGGAAATCCAAGGACCCCCTTCCACAAGACAAGATACCAATCCCTTCCACAGGACGTGGCGTATCGTCAGCGCCTGTGGGCAATACCCAAACAACAGTGCGTGCATCACCAACCGTACCATCGGCACAGCCAACAACAAATGCGCAACCAGTGCCAATCATATCACCCCGTCCCCTTTCGTCCTCCCAGCACGGTATGGGGACAACTGCTTCGAAGCGTGCACACGGTGCGATACGGATCACAAAAAGGGAGGCGGTGCAAGGTATCGTATGGGCCCAAATTTTGGGTCCCCCGCGTGCGTACCGACCGTACAATGGACGAATACCCAAGTAAGCAATTCGGATAGGACACGAAAATAAGGCATCAGAGCAAACAAGCGATGTAGGCATCGTCTTTTTTAGCGTTGGTGTGCCCAGCATGAATGCGGTTTATATCATACACGGTTTGAATACAGGAATCCTATTGGTTAAAAATTACTGTACTTTCTCGTAAAAGAAATCGCTCTGCATAGATGTTTTTAATCAGTGTTTAGTATTCGTCTGTGTGTTGTGAACTTTTGCTTCCCACCACATGGGTTACACTTTTTGCTTTCTCACAAAAGAAAACTTTCTGTGGTACCGCTTCCGATAAGAGTTTCGTACGAAATGCTTTCAAGATTGATTTTTTCCAAACAAAATAAACCTTTTGTTGACTGCCATGAAAAATGATTGGAGGATCACCATGATGCCAGTGATGAGGAGAATGGTTTCAAGTTTCCACACATCGGCGATCGGCCCCATCACGAGCATTCCTAAGGGCATCATCCCGCTATTGATCATCGTATAGATCGAAAAGATGCGTCCTTGCATGTTTTCTTCCACTCTTTTTTGAAGTAATACGGTCACTGAGGTGTTAAACAGTGGTAAAGCGAATCCTACAATCATCATCCAGAGCAAATAAAGCCAAAAAATGGTTGTCGTCGCAAGCGCAATAATAAATATACCGAAAAAGAAGACGGAAAAAATCATCGTATGCACGTGATTTTTGAATCCTCCCCACTTCGCCATGAACACCCCGCCAAGTAGCATGCCTGTGGAAAATACCAACTCCACCGCGGTGAGCCTCCACACATCGGGGCCAAAAGAACGCGTCACTTGCAACGGTGTTAAAAAAACCGGTGCAGCAACAAAAAAATACAATAAGCTCAAATAAAAAAACAACGAGAAAAGAACCCGCTGGGTGCGAATAAAGGAAAATGCTTCACGGAGTTCATCAAAATACCCCTTTTCTGAAGGTTTTTTTGTCTTCTTGCGCTTTTTTACTTTTACAAAAAACGCCAAGACAACGATGCCGATGATTGCCGTGCCAACATCAATCAATAAGATCGACTCAAGGGACAACCACGCCAATAATGCTCCACTCAAAGCAGGAGCAAGGAAATAGTTTAAAGATTGTAAGCTACTCTGGATTCCATTTATTTTTGTCAATTGTTCCTGGGGTACAATCTGGGGAAGAATGGCCAATGTCGCCGGTGTTTGCACCGCAGTGCCCAGTGCACGAAGAGCAGTAACGATAAAAAGCATCCCAAATCCTTCAAAGCCCGCAAAAAACAATAACGCCATGAGTAATGTGCAGAAGGCGATGGATGCATCGGCGCACAAAATTAATGTTTTACGTGAATATCGATCTACCCATACCCCTGCCAAGGGTGAGAGCAATAGTGTTGGCAAAAAACCTGCCAATACGAATAGTGTGACCATCCATCCACTTTGCGTTTCTAGTGTGATAGACCACATGATTGCATACTGGACGAGAGAAGTACCGAACATCGATATACTTTGACTGAGTAAAAACAAGGTGATATTTCTTTCAGGCCTTGTTTTCTGACTCGCTTTCTCGGAAAATTTCATCGGTTGCCCTTTCCGCAGACTGGAGAGCGCCTTCCATAAATGAGCGCCACTCGGTAGCGGTTTCAGTTCCAGCAAAGTGGATCCGCTTCATCGGCTCATAGAGTGCTGGAACAGCATGCCAAGCGCCGATTCCTCGACGGCTAGCATAACCGCCCAGAGACCACAGTTCTGCATTCCAATCAATCGACCGCACGGTGAGGGGTTGAGGAATCGTCTGGTTGGTACATGTGCTGAGCCAGTGAATCGCTTCAGAAATACGTGTGCTTTCTTTTGATTTTTGACCCAATTGACGGGTATTGCCCGCACTTGAAAAAAGAATAAGAATTCCTATTTCACTATTTTTTGGAGAACCATCAACCGCCCAATTGAAAGGGCTACTTGGGCTAAAAATTCGACTAAAGCCAAGTTCTCGCCACCACGGACGCTCAAACACCATGATGGTTTTGCACACACAGCCAGGAACATAGTTCATGAATACTTTTCGTCTTTTTTCTGGGAACAAAGGCAACAAACCCAGTTGGCCGTACAGTTGCGGTGGCACCGCAACAAGGAGATTGCGCGCACGGTACGTCATGTTTGGAGTCGTCGCTTCCACCCATTCTTTGTGCGGTTCAATCCTAGTGACAGGAGCATGCAGCATCAGTGCGCTACCGAGTCCACTTGCGAGATGATGCACCAAAGGTTCAGTCCCTTCGGCAAGATACCATTGAGCAGAGTTGGCCTCTCCTTCGATACCGCCGATCGACGCAAGTTGATTGAGCACCTCATAAGCGGATAATTCGTCCAATGGAACGCAGAGTTCAGATTCTAATAGGCTGGATAAATACAATGAAACTTCCCGCGTAAAGGTGATCTTCCTTATAAACTGGGATGCCGAAATTGCATCGAGTCGGGCAATGTCCGTCTCTATGCGGCTGGATTTCAAGGCACCGAGATAACCATACACAGGGTCGGAAAAGTCAGTCCCTATACACAAAGATTTTAGTTGCCTATTGATTCTCCACATCGCCAAAAGTGCATCCAACTTTCCCAGCAAAGAAAGAGGCGTTTCTTTTTCATGCAAAAGCAGTGGTTTGGCGTCGGATGACAAAAGATGAAGGGTATTCCCTGTGTGAGTTGTTGAAATACGTGTCAGCCCGACTTCATCAACGAGGGATGAGATGCGAAATTGCGCATCCCCGATGAATTGTGGCCCTAAATCGATCGTGTGTCCAGAGGGAAGTCGCTCCGAATGAACACGACCACCAATTCGGTTACGCGCCTCAAGAATCACGACAGAAGCGCCACGATCCCTCAAGCGCCGTGCAGCCGATAGCCCAGCAAGGCCCCCTCCAATGACGACGACATCCAGTATGGGATCTCGTATGCGAGACAGATCGTGATCGAGCGCAACGTCACGCTGAATCGTTTGGTTATTGTGTTCCTGCATGACTTTTTGTCCTTTCAATGCAATAGCAAGAGTATGGTACGCTTTATAGCGGTGCCCTAAATTAAGAATGTAAAATACTTTGTGTAAATGGAAGAGGAAGCCTTCGTCTGTTAGAATTGAGTTGCGAAAACAATTCACAGAAAAGAGGACTTCCTCACTGGTCATTTTACTATAGATTTGGTCCCAATGTCCACAGGTTAAGCGGATAATTAAAAAATCGACTTTTTAATGACGGTGAAAAGCGGATGGTTCTAGATACGGATGAATCCGTGAGGATAGGTTTTTTTCTAAAACATTAAGACTTCTTTGAATTCTCTTTTATTTGCAGCATTTTTCAAAAAAGCGCTTACCCTGTGGACATTGCTATTGAAAACATATACACAGAGGGCTATTTTTTGCGGGAAAGCAAAAAGCGGTTTAACCGTTGCGAAAAGGCTACGCCTTTTCATCGTTGCGAAAAGGCGTGTCCTTTCCGTGGGGGGGAGGTGTTTTGAAATCTTGTTTAGTAGGAGAGGAGACGCTCATTTGTACTCGATTCATGGTGCCCTTGTACATACAAACGCAATGTTGCCAACGCAATAGGGAAACGGTACAATGAAACTGTTGAAAATTAGGAGGTTTAATTCATAGGATGAAACAACAACGTGGAGGCATTGTCGTACTCGATTTTGGAGGGCAGTACAATCAGTTGATCGCACGGCGTATTCGTGAATGTGGCGTATACAGTGTGCTGTTGCGATATGATACACACCCAGACGAGATCATGCAATACGAACCCAAAGGCATTGTTTTTTCAGGAGGCCCTGCGAGCATATATGCGCCCGACGCAGTACGTGTCGACCCAGCGATATATGCGCTTGGTGTGCCGATATTGGGTATTTGCTACGGCATGCAGATGATGACCGTACAGCTTCAAGGGGAGGTGCAACCCGCTCCTACCTCCGAATATGGCAAGGCGATCGTCTTTTTTACGGACAGCAGTCCCCTTACACAAGGGCTCGAAACCGCACAGACGGTATGGATGAGCCATCGGGATCAAGTGGTCACGCCTCCCCCAGGGTTCGTCATCGATGGGAACACAGCGCATACGATCGCTGCCATGAGCGATCCCCAACGGCAGTTGTACGGCGTACAATTTCACCCTGAAGTGCAGCATACGCACGCAGGACAGACGATGATTGAACGGTTTTTGTTCGACGTATGTCGTTGCACTGCAACGTGGACAGCAGATTCCTTCATCGAGGACGTCATTGCCGACATGCGACAGCAAGTCGGAGACGGGCGCGTGTTGTGCGGATTGTCTGGCGGGGTAGACTCTTCCGTGACGGCCGCTTTGATTCATCGGGCGATCGGCGATCGATTGACCTGCATGTTTATTGACCACGGACTGTTACGCCAAGACGAAACGTCCGAAGTGATGCAGGCGTTTTCGGGGGCACTTTCCATGCCGATCGTCGTCGTGGATGCAAAGCAACGTTTTTTTGCACAGTTAGAAGGCGTAGAAGATCCCGAAGTGAAGCGCAAGCGCATTGGCGTGGAGTTTATTCGGGTATTTGAGGAGGAAGCGGCACGACTTGGGTCGTTCGATTTTCTTGCGCAAGGGACATTATACACAGATATCATCGAGAGTGGCACGTCTACGGCACACACGATCAAATCCCATCACAACGTGGGTGGGTTGCCTGACAACATGAAATTCAAGCTTGTTGAACCTTTAAAAACGTTGTTCAAAGACGAAGTGCGCCGTGTCGGACTTGCCTGTGGGTTGCCTCCATCGCTAGTCTGGCGTCAACCTTTCCCAGGACCGGGGCTCGCAATTCGGATCATCGGAGCAGTGACGCCACAAAAAGTAGCCATCGTGCGCGCATCGGATGCCATTTTGCGTGCAGAAATCGCCAAGGCAGGATTGCATGAAGAAATTTGGCAATATTTTACCGCACTCACGAACATGAAAAGTGTCGGGGTGATGGGAGATCAACGGACATATGCCTATACCGTAGGCATTCGGGCGGTCACTTCTATCGATGGAATGACTGCGGATTGGGCGCATATTCCGTATGAAGTGTTGGCACATATCTCCAATCGCATCGTCAATGAGGTCGAACATGTCAATCGTGTCGTATATGACATCACATCAAAGCCCCCTTCGACGATTGAATGGGAATAACATCCCGCCTCTCTTTGTGTCATCGCATTACGTCATGTGTACAGGCGGTGCATTTTCAGAATATTCTTCTGTGCCTGTGGGGGAGGTGAGTGGCTTAGGGGGACGTTTGCGAAACTCTCCACAGTCCAGACAAGTGAGGACGCTCACTTGCACAGCAACATCAGCAACATCAGCAACATCAGCAACATCAGCTTGCTGTGGGCAGCACAATGCTTCATTCAGGCAAGAGATCGGCATTTTTTCGTTTACATCTTCACAAATATGTGCGCAATATCGGCAAGGAGCGATCAACTGCACGGACAAATGGTGAATAATTTTTTTGATTTCTTCGACGGTCGGTTGGAGCGCATACTCAGTGGCTATCCCGTGAGGGACATCCCGAAAAGAACGATTTGAAGCCAAAAAGTTCACCTCATTGTGGAAGTAGATGCGGACAACAGCGGAAAAATGGGTTTATCGAATAGAGCGCATTGTGCGTCTCAAAATATAGTATATCGCATTATGTTAGGATGTACATCCATTTTTTTGCAAATTGCAAAATATAATGCATTTATAGACGTATCTGGCTATATTGGCGAGATGAGGGAAGGGGAATATCGTCGTGCTTGTGGGCATCATTATGGGCAGTCAGTCGGATTGGGGCACGATGCAGCACGCATGTCGTGTGCTCGCCACCTTTGGGATTCCTTATGAAAAACGCATTGTTTCTGCGCATCGTACACCCGATGCGATGTTTGCGTATGCGGCCACGGCGCGTGAACGCGGGTTACATGCATTGATCGCAGGAGCGGGGGGAGCGGCGCATTTGCCAGGGATGGTCGCCTCGAAGACAGATTTGCCGGTCATTGGCGTGCCCATGTTGTCCCATGCGCTACATGGCATGGACTCGTTGTTGTCCATCGTACAGATGCCTTCTGGCGTGCCAGTGGCAACGATGGCGATCGGCAAGGCGGGGGCGGTCAATGCAGCGTTATTCGTGGCAAGAATGGTCGCCGTGTACGATGAGCACGTGGCACAGCGGATGAAGGCGTACCAACAAGAAATGTGCGAGATGGTTGAAGCAACCGCACACGACTTGGTTGAGGAGACAGAGTAACACAGGAGGGAAAACGATGGCGCATACGCAAAACCACGTACTACGCCACCCCGTCATCGCACCTGGGGCGACGATCGGCATATTAGGGGGGGGGCAACTCGGGCGCATGATGGCATTGGCAGGGAGACCGCTCGGGTATCGGTTTGTCGTGCTTGATCCGTCACCCGATGCGCCTTCTGCTGCGGTGTGTGACCATCACATCGTAGCGCCGTATCGCGATCTGGCAGGCATCGCCAAACTCGCCAAATTATCCGATGTGATCACGTATGAATTCGAAAACATCGATGCGCTCACCGCACAAGCGCTTGAACAGCAGGCATTTGTTCCCCAAGGCAGTGCATTATTGTATACGACCCAGCATCGATTGCGGGAAAAACAGACGGTCGAAGCGGCGCACCTTCGTGTCGCCCCGTATCGTGCAGTGCATACACAAGACGACCTCCAAGCGGCAGCGCATACCTATGGCACATGCATCCTCAAAACGGCGACGGGGGGATACGACGGTCACGGTCAAATCGTCATGCATGCGACTACGACATCGATCGCAGAAGCTTGGCAAGCGGTAAGTGCCCAGGGAGGGGAGTGGCTCCTCGAAGCGGTTGTGGATTATGTATGTGAGTTGTCTGTCGTCATCGCCCGCGGAAGCGATGGCGTTGTCGTGCCATTTATGCCAGCGGTGAACGTCCATCGTCAAGGCGTTTTGCATACGTCCGTCGTGACAGGACACCACCTTCCCCCCCATATCATACAGGAAGCACAGCGCGTGGCACAGACACTGGCGCACGCACTGCATGTGGTGGGATTGTTGGCGGTGGAGATGTTTTTATTGTCTGATGGGACGCTGGTCGTCAATGAATTGGCGCCACGACCACATAATTCTGCGCATTTTACGATGGATTCCTGTAACGTTTCACAGTTTGAACAACACGTGCGTGCGCTGTGTGGCTTGCCGTTGATCGAACCAAAGCGGTTTACAGATGTCGTCATGGTCAACGTATTGGGGCAACACGACGAAGCAGTTCGCCGTTGGTGGTTGGCACAGGGGGAGCGGGACGTGCCCGCTTCAACGACGGTAAAGTATCATACGTACGGCAAAAAAGAAGTGCGTCACGGACGAAAAATGGGACATCTCAACTTTCTAACGGACGATCCCGAGGCTGTGCTCACGTGGATCAACACGTGTGGGTTATGGGCATAGACAAAGCACACAGCGTCCCCTTCATCCCGCATACACATTTCATACGAAACACGGATTAAAAACATTTACGCGGAGCGATTCCTTTTACGAGAAAGCGTAGTAATTTTTAACCAATGGGATTCCTGTATTCAAACCGTGTTTCGTATCACCACAACGAGGAAGGTGCAATCATGATCCAACGGTATACGCGTCCGGAGATGGCGGCCATCTGGACGGAGCAAAACAAATACGAAGCATGGCTGGCCGTCGAACTCGCTGCTTGCGAAGCGTGGAGTGTGCTCGGCGTCATCCCACAAGAAGACGTGGTGACGTTGCGCCAGCGGGCGACGTTTGACATTGCACGCATTGAACAAATCGAGCAGACGACCCGTCACGATGTCATTGCGTTTACCCGTGCGGTATCCGAAAGTTTGGGAGAGGAGCGCAAGTGGGTGCACTACGGGTTGACATCGACAGACGTCGTGGATACGGCCTTGGGCTTTTTGCTCAAACAGGCGAACCGCCTCATTGAAGACGGGATAGAGGCACTCATAGCGGCGCTCAAAGCACGGGCGGTCGAGCACAAACACACCGTGATGATGGGACGTACCCATGGCGTACATGCCGAGCCGACGACGTTTGGGTTAAAGCTCGCATTGTGGGTAGAAGAGATGCGCCGACACGCCCAACGGTTTCGTACGGCGGCAGCGGATGTCGCATACGGCAAAATTTCTGGGGCAGTGGGCACGTATGCGAACATCGATCCGTTCGTAGAGCAGTACGTCTGTCAACACTTAGGCATTGCGCCAGCCCCCATCTCGACCCAAACGCTCCAACGAGACCGCCATGCGGCGTATGTGGCGGCGATCGCCTTGATCGGCACTTCATTGGACAAATTTGCTACAGAAATTCGGGCATTACAAAAGTCTGAATGCCGCGAAGTGGAGGAGCCGTTTGCTGCAGGACAAAAAGGGTCCTCGGCGATGCCACACAAACGCAATCCGATTGGATGCGAGAACGTCTCGGGGCTTGCCCGTGTGTTGCGCGGATACATGGTGTCCGCCTACGAAAATGTCCCTTTGTGGCACGAGCGCGACATCAGCCACTCTTCGGTAGAGCGGATTATTTTGCCGGATGCGACGATGGTGCTCGATTATATGTTGCATCGGTTTACCGCCATCATACAGCAACTTCAGGTGTTTCCCGCACAAATGCGTCGCAATATCGAGCGCACGTATGGGGTGCCTTTTTCGGGGCGTGTACTGACAAAACTCATCGACCACGGATGGTCACGTGAACAGGCGTACGACACGGTACAACCGTTGGCGATGCAAGCGTGGGAAGAACAGCGGTCGTTTCGGACACTGCTCGAACAAAGTACTCCGATCGTAGAAGCGCTCGGCATGGCAGGGATTGCAGACAGCTTTGATCCGACCTGGCACACGAAACAAGTCGACATGATTTTCCAACGATTGCAATGGGACGAGCAGTCCGTTTTCGTACAGACGGACGGTGGGCGTGCATGAACGAGTCGCATGAAGACACGTTACCCGACGCCTTGTGGAGTGCAGTGCCGTACGTACAAGCCCCCTTGTTATACAAAGGAAAAGTACGTGAACTATACGACTTGGGCGAGCACCTGCTCATCGTCGTGACCGACCGCATTTCTGCCTTTGATTTTGTACTGACCCCTGCAATCCCCTGCAAAGGTCAAGTATTAAACCGCATGAGTGTGTATTGGTTCGCACACATTGCCTCGCGCATGCCGCACGCACTCGTGCACGCTGACGTTTCCCGTATTGCACACCTTGTCACGGATGCACGCTTGCTCCAAGATCGGGTGATGGTCGTACGGCGGGCGAAACGCATCGATATTGAGTGTGTCGTGCGCGGATACGTCACGGGAGGGGGGTGGCGACAGTACGAACAAACAGGGCATATTAATGGCATCGCCCTGCCCAAAGGGTTGCACAAAAATCAAAAATTGCCTGCGCCCATTTTCACCCCCGCACGCAAAAACGACCAAGGACATGACGAAGACATTTCGTATGAGGCGTTGTGTGCGCAAGTCGGGTCAGCAGTCGCAGCACAACTGCGCGAAAAAAGCGTGGATTTGTACGAATTTGCGGCGAAAAAATTGGCAGCAAAAGGCATCTTGCTTGCCGATTGCAAATTTGAGTTTGGATGGGTGGACGGCGTATTGACCGTCATCGACGAAGTGTTCACCCCCGACAGTGCACGTTTGTGGCCGACAGCGCATTATGCATGGGATGTCGAGATCGATTCCTTGGACAAAGAGCCCGTGCGCGCGCATTTGGCCGCTTCTTCATGGGATCGCCACACCCCCCCTCCACCGCTCCCTGAACATGTCGTACGCGCAACGATGCAACGGTATCACGAAGTAGAACGATGGATTTGCTCGTAATACGAATCTGCATTTTAATGATGCAAATACTAGGTAAAATGCCTTCTTCTTTCTCGCAAAAGAAAGCGCGCTGTATCGATGTTCTCAACAAAAGATTCGTATAAAATAACAACATAAAAAAATGTTCAAGATGGAGGCGATACAGATGACGCATGTGGCCCAAATCGTAGTGACCGTTAAGCAAGACGTGCTTGACCCCCAAGGGAAGGCGGTACAACAAGCGTTGGCATCGCTCGGATTTCACGAAGTCCAAAACGTCCGCGTCGGCAAATATATCGAGGTGACGCTCGACAAAGCAGACGAGACACAGGTGATGGAACGCCTCACCGCGATGTGCGATACGTTGTTGGTCAATGCCGTGGTAGAGGAGTACACGGTGCAAATAAAAGGAGGTCCCTCCGCATGACGCAGTCGAACGACAAGACGGCACGCAAAGCGGCGGTGATTGTGTTTCCAGGGTCCAACTGTGACCAAGATTGTGTGCGGGCGATTCGTCATACGTTGCACATCCAAGTCGATGCGCTGTGGCACGACACGACAAATTTGAGCGAATATGACCTCGTCGTATTGCCAGGCGGGTTTTCCTATGGGGATTATTTGCGCTCAGGAGCGATCGCCGGGACATCCCCTGTCATGCAGGCCGTACGCCATGTGGCGACTGCGGGGGGCGCGGTGTTGGGCATTTGCAACGGCTTTCAAATTTTACTCGAAAGTGGGTTGTTGCCCGGGGCAATGCGCCGCAACGTCTCCCAAAAATTCCAATGCGCGCAGACGACGCTGACGGTGGAGACGACACGTACGGTGTTTACGAACGGCTACACCCGTGGAGAACGCATCTGCATTCCGATCGCCCATGGCGAGGGCAATTATTATTGCGATGAGGTGACACTCCGGCAGTTGGAGGAAAATGACCAAATTGCCTTTCGTTATGCGGATACGAACCCCAACGGTTCGGTGGGCAATATCGCGGGCATTACGAACGAAGCGGGCAACGTATTGGGCATGATGCCCCATCCCGAACGGGCGGTCGATGCGTGGTTGGGCTCAGAAGATGGACAGCGGTTGTTTACTTCAATCGTGAAAGCATGGGAGGGACAAAGGCGTGCAACAACAAACGCATAGCGCAACACGAAAAGAGCCAACCGCAGCACAAATTTCCACAGCACGCATCTACGCGCAAATGGGGATGACGGACGAAGAGTATGCATCCGTGGTCGCCCATTTGGGACGGTTGCCCAACTATACCGAAATCGGTGTATTCAGTGTGATGTGGTCGGAACATTGCGCCTACAAACATTCCAAAGCGGTGTTGCGCAAATTTCCGACGACAGGACCACACGTGCTCATGGGACCCGGGGAAGGGGCGGGCATCGTAGACATCGGTGACAAACAGGCGGTCGTCTTTAAGATTGAGTCGCACAATCATCCGTCTGCGATCGAGCCGTATCAAGGTGCGGCCACTGGGGTAGGGGGGATTATTCGGGATATTTTTTCGATGGGCGCGCGTCCCGTTGCCTTGTGCAATTCATTGCGTTTTGGCAACTTATCCCCGACGGCATCGCGGGTGAATTATGTATTCGAACACGTGGTCGCGGGCATTGCGGGCTATGGCAACTGCATCGGCATCCCGACCGTCGGTGGGGAAATTATGTTCGACCCTTCCTACGAAGGAAATCCGCTCGTCAATGCGATGTGTGTGGGCCTCATCGATCACGATCGCATACAGCGAGGCATCGCCCAAGGAGTAGGCAATCCCGTGTACTACGTCGGCCCTCCAACAGGACGTGACGGCATTCATGGAGCCACATTTGCGTCTGAAGAGCTGTCGGAGCAGTCCGAAGCAAAGCGCCCCGCCGTCCAAGTCGGCGACCCCTTTATGGAGAAACTCGTGTTAGAAGCGTGCTTGGAGGTCATCGACCAGGGGTTGGTGCTCGGCATCCAAGATATGGGGGCCGCTGGTTTGACGTGTTCGAGTGCAGAGATGGCTTCAAAAGCAGGCAACGGCATGGCGTTGTGGCTTGACCGCGTACCCCAACGCGAAACAGGGATGACCGCCTACGAGCTGATGCTTTCGGAGTCGCAAGAACGGATGTTGTTTGTGACGACCCCCGATCGCGATGAAGCGGTGCGTGCGGTGTTTTCCCGCTACGGATTGCCGTGCGTGCACGTCGGCGTCGTGACCGATACGGGACGCTTGACCTTGTTACAACACGGAGAAGTTGTAGCAGACATGCCGGTTCGCGCACTCGTCGACGAATGTCCGATGCAACATCCAATGAAACAAAAACCAGACTATTTAGCACATACGGAAACGGTAAATACTGCGCTGTATCCCCCTGTGGACAACATCCCTGACACGTTGTATCGTCTCTTAAAATCCCCGACCATCGCCAGCAAAGAATGGGTGTATTCCCAGTTTGACTATATGGTGCGTACGGCGACGCTCGTTTCCCCGGGGTCGGATGCGGCCGTCGTGCGGGTACCCGATACGAACAAAGCATTGGCGATGACGACAGATGGCAACGGACGGTACGTCTACTTGAACCCCCGGATGGGCGGGCGGATCGCCGTCGCCGAAGCCGCACGCAACATTGTGTGTTCAGGGGCAAAACCGTTGGCGATCACCGATAACTTAAACTTCGGGTCTCCCCAAAAACCAGACGTGTTTTGGCAACTTGACGAAGCCGTCGAAGGGATGGCAGAAGGGTGTCGTGCGTTCGGCACACCCGTCATCGGGGGGAACGTGTCGTTGTATAACGAAAACGCCAAGGGAGCGATTTATCCGACACCCGTTGTCGGGATGGTCGGGCTGGTCGAACAGCTCGCCCATGTGACGACCCAAAAGTTTAAACAAGCCGGAGACGTCGTATTTTTGCTCGGAGAAACGTTCGCGGAGCTCGGAGGCAGCGAGTTACAAATGTTGTTGTACGGCAAAATCGAGGGGCAACCCCCAATGTTGGACGTGGACGTCGAGCATCGATTGCAGGAGGCGTTGTTGCAAGCGATTCGTGCAGGGCTCGTCCAATCTGCGCATGACGTGTCGGAAGGGGGATGGGCGGTCGCCTTGGCGGAATGCAGCATCGGAGGGGACATCGGCGTGCGTGTACAGCTTCCTGCGACGACGTTACGCCCCGATCAATATTTGTTTAGTGAGTCCCAGTCGCGTGTGGTGGTCACTGCATCCCCGCAACATGCGCCAACGCTTCAACAACACATGGAGCAAGCCCAAGTGCCCGTATGGCACGTTGGGGTGGTCGGTGGCGATCGGGTACACTTCCTCGATGCCGATGCGCAGACGATCCTCACAGAAACCGTGGCGGATTTGGCAACGGCATGGAAAGGTGCGATTCCATGGTTGATGAACAGATGAGCCACGCATGGACAGGGGGCTACTACAACGCAGGCGTGACGAGTCGTCATGGCATGGATAAAATTCACGAAGAATGTGGCGTTTTTGGGGTATGGCGCATTCCGCATGCGTCATCGCTTTGTTACTATGGATTGCATGCGTTGCAGCATCGCGGGCAAGAAAGTGCGGGCATTTGCACGTGCGATCCGAGGGAGGACGGCAAAGGAGGGCGTTTTGCGTATTATCGCGGGATGGGATTGGTCAAAGAAGTGTTCGATCCCATGCGGCTCGAAGCGTTGTCGGGGGATGCGGCGATTGCCCATGTGCGCTATTCGACGACAGGGGAAAGTCAGCTGACGAATGCACAACCACTCGTTTTCAACTATCGGGGAGGCGATTTGGCGATTGCCACGAATGGCAACATCGTCAACGCTACGCGCATACGCAAACGATTTGAGGACGCAGGGTCGATTTTCCAAACGACATCGGATACCGAAGTCGTCGCACATTTGATCGCCCGCTCCCGCAAACACACGTTCGTTGAGGCGGTCAAAGAGGCGTTGCAACAACTCGAAGGCGCGTTTGCCTTTTTGTTTTTGACGAACGATCAACTTATCGCGGCTCAAGACGGCCATGGATTGCGTCCGTTCGTACTCGGGACGTTGCAAGGGGGCTACGTGCTGGCATCGGAAACGTGTGCTTTTGATGCGATTGGGGCGCAAGTCGTGCGCGACGTCGTACCAGGGGAAATGCTCGTTTTTGATGCGCAGGGCATGCATTCTATGTCCTTTACAACGACGCCCCGCCGTCGGGCGAGCTGTGCGATGGAATACGTATATTTTGCTCGTCCCGACAGTGACATGAATCAAGTGAACATTCATACCGCGCGCAAGCGCATGGGAAAACGTCTGGCGATTGAAGCGTTCACGGATGCCGATGTCGTCACAGGCGTACCCGATTCTTCGATCTCCGCAGCGATTGGTTTCGCAGAACAAACGGGCATTCCGTATGAGCTCGGACTGATCAAAAATCGGTATGCTGGGCGCACGTTTATCCAACCGTCCCAAGCGTTGCGTGAACAAGGGGTAAAAATGAAGCTTTCTGCGGTGCGCAAAGTCGTCGAAGGGAAACGGGTCATCATGATCGACGATTCCATTGTGCGTGGCACGACTTCCTTGCGCATCGTGAATTTATTGCGCGAAGCGGGGGCGACCCACGTGCACGTCCGCATCACCTCGCCACCATTTGCCAATCCATGTTATTATGGCATTAACACCCCGACACGCGAAGAACTCATCGCCTCCTCGATGACGGTGGAACAAATTCGCCAAGCGATCCAAGCGGATTCGCTGTATTTTCTCTCGAAAGAAGGCATGGTCGATGCGATCGGACGCACGGATCAAGGTGCGGAGGTGGGGTTGTGTACTGCATGCTTCGACAACCATTATCCGTCTTTTGGAGATGGTCCCGCTTTGGTCACCTCGTAGTAGACCTTCCTCATTTCTCATATAACAAACAAGGATAGCGCTTCATGCACGCAATGACGGAAAAAAGGAGTGAATCGCATGTCGGAAGCATACGCCCAAGCAGGGGTAAATATTGCAGCGGGAAATGAAGCGGTCGAGCGCATGAAGCGTCACGTCGCCCGGACGATGCGCCCTGAAGTGCTCGGCGGGTTAGGCGGGTTCGGCGGGATGTTTGCGCTCCAAGCGCAGCACATGCAACAGCCCGTGTTGGTCGCAGGGGCGGACGGAGTCGGGACGAAGTTAAAATTGGCGTTTGCACAAAACAAACACGATACGATCGGCATTGATTGTGTGGCGATGTGTGTAAACGATGTGCTCGTCCAAGGGGCAGAGCCGTTGTTTTTTTTGGATTACTTGGCGGTGGGTGCTTTGGATCCCCAACACGTCGAAGCGATCGTCGCAGGCGTCGCCGAGGGATGTACGCGAGCGGGCTGTGCGTTGCTTGGGGGCGAAACGGCGGAAATGCCCGGGATGTATGCAGACGGGGAATATGATTTGGCGGGGTTTGCGGTAGGGGTAGTAGACCGAGCGAAAGTCATTGATGGATCACGCATCCAAGCGGGCGATGTGATCATTGGATTGGCATCGAGCGGTTTGCATAGCAATGGGTTTTCACTCGTCCGTCAACGGTTGCACCAAGAGGGGCGTACGGGAGACGACGTGTGGGAGGGGCAACACGCGGGAGAACAGACGCTCACCTGGGGCGACGTCTTGCTCACGCCCACGCGCATTTATGTGCCAGCGATTTTGGCACTCCTCAAACAAGCGCCGGACATTGTCCGCGGGATGGTACACATTACCGGTGGGGGACTGCTCGAAAACGTTCCACGTATTGTTCCCGCTTCTTTGCAAGCGCACATACAGCGGGGGTCGTGGACGATGCCTCCTGTGTTTTCATGGCTCCAAACGTGGACGGATGTGTCGCACGATGATTTGTACCGTACATTTAATATGGGCATCGGATACGTGGTCATCGTCGCTGCGGAGCACCAACATACCGCCTTGGCGATTTTACGGGCGCATGGCGAGGAAGCGACGGTCATCGGTGACATTCGCGCAGGCGTACACGGGGTTGTTTTTGAGGAGCACAGCGCATGCAGCGACAACGTGTAGCCGTTTTTGCCAGTGGATCGGGTTCTAATTTTGTCGCATTGGTACAAGCGCAGTCGGAAGCATACGACATCGTGTTGCTCGTGTGTGACGTACCCGATGCGCCTGTGCTTGCACGTGCCCACGCATGTGGCATTCCTTCGTTGGTCGTGCGTCCGCGTGATTATGCGGACCGTTCACAGTATGAGCAGGCGATCCTCCGCGTGCTTCAGCAGGAGAACGTTGCGTTTATTGCGCTAGCTGGATACATGCGGCTACTCACCCCTGTGTTATTGGATGCGTTTCCCCAACGCATTCTGAATGTACATCCGTCGCTGTTGCCTGCGTTCCCTGGACGAAACGCCGTTGCCCAAGCGATCGAGTATGGGGTCAAATATACGGGGGTGACCGTGCACGTCGTCGACGAAGGGATGGATACCGGACCGATCGTCGCCCAACGTGTCATCGACATCTTGCCTACCGATACGCCTGCCACATTGACGTCGCGGATGCATGCGATCGAACACGCCTTATATCCCACGGTGTTGGCATCGTTTGTGCAAGGAAAATACGTGCAACACGGACGCACAATGACAGTGGAATCATCACAACAATAAGCGTTACATACACAGGCAGGAGGATGGGAAATGGCACGACGAAGGGCATTACTAAGCGTATCGGATAAACAAAATATTTTGGAGTTTGCCCGTGCGTTGCATGCATTAGACGTGGAGATTATTTCTACGGGGGGGACGAAAGCGTTACTCGATGCACACGGCATTCCGACGACAGCGGTGTCTGACGTGACCGGTTTTCCAGAAATTTTAGACGGACGTGTGAAAACGTTACATCCTGCCATACACGCAGGGCTGCTCGCTGTGCGTACGGATGAGGCGCATCAGGCGCAGATGACCCAATTGCAACTGAGTACGATGGACATCGTTGCGGTGAACTTGTATCCGTTTGCGCAGACGATTGCCAAACCGACGGTGACATGGGAAGAAGCGGTCGAAAACATCGACATCGGGGGGCCTTCGATGCTCCGTTCGGCGGCAAAAAACCACCGATTTGTGACGGTTGTCGTCGATGCAGCAGATTATGAGCAAGTGCTTGCAGAATGGCGTCAGTACGGGGATACGTTGGAGACGACACGCAAAGCACTCGCAGCCAAAACGTTTCGGCACACGGCGGCGTACGACGCCGTCATCGCCACGTACTTTTCGGACCAGCTCGCTGAGACGACGCCCGAACGGTTGACGCTGACGTACGAACACGTCCAAACGTTGCGCTACGGGGAAAATCCGCAACAACATGCGGCGTTGTATCGCGATCCGCTTGCCCCAGCAGGTAGTCTTGTCCACGCCCAACACGTACACGGCAAAGCACTCAGCTACAACAACATTCAAGATACCGCAGCAGCATGGCAATTGTTACGGGAATTTACGCAACGTCCAGCGGTCGTGGTGGTCAAGCACATGAACCCTTGTGGAGTAGGCCTTGGAGAAACCATCGAAGAAGCGTTCACAAAAGCGTATGAGGCCGATCCCGTGTCGATCTTTGGGGGGATTGTGGCGTTAAATCGTGTCGTCGATGAAGCCACTGCGGTGCGCATGCACGACCTCTTCTTGGAAGTCATCATTGCTCCGGGGTTTGCGCCCGCTGCTTTACAGGTGCTGTCGGCCAAAAAAAATGTGCGTTTGTTGGCATTGCCTTTTTTGCCTGCTTCGCAAGCATGGATGAAAGTGTCCATCGATGGGGGGATGCTCGTGCAACAAGTCGATCCCGTCGTCTCCCCATCATCTTCGTGGCACGTCGTGACCACAGCCCAACCGACGCCAGCCCACTGGGAAGCACTGCATTTTGCATGGCGGGTTGTTAAACACGTCAAGTCCAATGCGATCGTCGTGGCGACGGCAGAGCGGACGCTCGGCATTGGGGCAGGACAAATGAACCGTGTCGGGGCGGCACGTCTCGCCCTCGAACAGGCGGGGGAGCACGCACGCGGAGCGGTGTTGGCATCGGATGCGTTTTTTCCGATGGAGGATACCGTTGCACTCGCACAGAAGTATGGGATACAGGCGATCATCCAACCGGGGGGCTCGATCAAAGACGCCCAATCGATCGCCAAAGCAAATGAAGCGCATATCGCCATGGTGTTCACGGGACAACGCCATTTTCGTCATTAAAAAATGTAAAAGTTGGGATGTAGGGGAGGGGAAACGGCATGAACGTACTGGTGGTCGGACGCGGGGGGCGGGAACACGCGCTCTGTTGGAAATTGCGGCAAAGTCCGCTCGTGGAGACCCTGTATTGTGCGCCAGGGAATGTGGGCATTGCGGCGGTAGCCGATATCGTCGACGTGATGGAGCGGGATTTTGCGCACATCGTTGCTTTTGCACAAGAAAAACACATTGACCTCGTCGTCATCGGGCCAGAAGACCCGTTGTTTGCAGGGCTTGTCGATGTACTCACGCAGGCAGGCATCCGTGCTTTTGGACCGACCAAAGCCGCTGCTGCCCTCGAAGGAAGCAAACAATTCGCCAAACAATTGATGGGCGAACACCATATTCCTACCGCAGCGTATGCGGTGTTTTCGACGTATGCTGAGGCACTGGCGTATGTGCGCACACAAGCGTTTCCACTCGTGATCAAAGCCGACGGTTTGGCCGCAGGCAAAGGGGTGACGATCGCACAATCGTTGGAAGAAGCGACGCACACGTTGCATGCGCTGATGGTCGAGCGACGGCTCGGTGAAGCAGGGGCTCAGGTCGTGGTCGAGCAGTTTTTACAAGGGGAAGAAGTGAGTCTTTTATGTTTTGTCGACGGGGACACCGTGTATCCGATGCCCGCAGTACAAGACCACAAGACGATATATGACGACGACCAAGGCCCCAATACGGGGGGGATGGGTACGTATTCACCCGTTCCGCAGGTGAGCGCAGCGACGTATGAGGAAGCCATAAAAACGATCGTACAGCCTGTCGTACGGGCGATGCAGGCACGAGGCATCCCGTTTCGTGGGGTGTTGTTCGCAGGGCTTATGATCACGCCAGCAGGAAAACCGATGGTCATTGAGTTCAACTGCCGTTTTGGGGACCCAGAAACGCAAGTGGTGTTGATGCGGTTGCAGTCCGACCTTTTCCCCTTGCTATGGGGCACGGCAACGGGAACGTTGCACGAAGTCGCGCCCCCCGTGTGGACAGAAGAAGCTGCGGTTTGTGTTGTTTTGGCTTCGCGGGGTTATCCGACCACAGCGACAAAAGGCGATGTCATTACAGGGCTCGACACGAGCGGGGAAGCGGTTGTTTTTCATGCGGGGACTGCGCACGATGCACAAGGGCAAGTCGTCACAAATGGGGGGCGCGTCCTCGGGGTCACGGCGGTCGCCCCGACGATCGAGCAAGCGCGCCAAAAAGTGTATGCGCATATCCCGCACATTGCTTTTACCGGAAAACAGTTTCGGCAAGACATCGGCAGGAAAGCACGGCGGTAGCGGCGGTACTGGCATGGAAGAAAGCAGGCTGGAAGCCAAATATTTCTCCTTCCCAGACGGTGTGCCCAACGGTATACTACGTGTATCCGGTTGATCCGTGATGGATATTAAACACGGAAAAACATCTATACAGAGGGTTTCCTTTTATGAGAAAAAAGGGGTTTTTAACCAATCGGAACGCTGTATTAAAATCGTGTTTATACTAAACAATGATTAAAAACGTCCATACCAAGAGCCCCATTTCACAAGAAATCACTGAGATTTTTAACCAATAAGATTGCTGAATTCAATCAGTGTTTAGTATTAGTTATGAGGTGCGTGTATGAAACGGCTGGTGCAATGTAGCTTGCTTTTGAGTCTCGGGCTGGTCTTATTGGTCGCCGATACCCCCGTGACGCCACCATCGC
>JAULZZ010000119.1:0-2950 GCA_032117095.1 Paenibacillus sp. | reverse complement strand
CCGAGACGTATGGGCGTGACCATGTAGCGCAGATTGTGACGTTTGGCACATTTGGTGCGCGTGGGGCGTTGCGAGACAGTGGGCGTATTTTGGGCGTTTCTCCAACGGACGTACAGCGGATGATGCAATACATGCCGATGACGAATACAAGCACACTACACGACATCTGGGAACAAAATGCATCGGTACGCCAGTGGTGTGCGCAAAACCCACGCATGCACCATTGGTTTGACCTTGCCCGACAAATCGAGGGGTTGCCACGGCATACGTCCACCCACGCTGCAGGGGTCGTCATCTCGAAACAGCCTCTTTCGCATATTACTGCACTCCAAGCAGGAAAAGATGTGGCATTGACACAAATGTCGATGGAACAGCTCGCTGTCACAGGCTTGTGCAAAATCGATTTTTTGGGACTGCGTACGCTCACAATTTTGCGTCAAGCGGTGGAATTAGTACGGATGCATGAAGGCGTGACGCTGTCATGGGATGCGCTGTCGTTGGACGATGCGCACACGTATGCGATGTTGTGTCGTGGCGAGACCGAAGGGGTGTTTCAGCTCGAATCGAGCGGCATGCGTAACACGTTAAAAGCGTTACGTCCGTCGTGTTTTGAGGATTTAATTTCCGTGATCGCCTTATATCGTCCTGGACCGATGTCGTCGATGGAGACGTTTATTGCGGCCAAACACGGACACATCGCCCCTTCGCTCCTGCATCCCACACTTGATTTTATTTTAGAAGAAACGTACGGTGTAATGGTATACCAAGAGCAAATGATGCGCCTAGCGGTCGCCATGGCAGGGTTTACGTGGGCGCAAGCCGATACGTTGCGAAGGGCAGTTTCGAAGAAAAATCATGCGGATATCGAGGCGCAACGTCGTGCGTTTTTCGACGGTTGCCAGTCCCTTGGCTATTCGCGCCAAGAGGCACAGCATGTGTTTGCGCACATTGCGCAGTTTGCCCGCTATGCTTTTCCGCGTGCCCATGCCGTTGCGTACGCCATGCTCGCATACCGTACCGCATACGTCAAAGCACACTATCCGGCACCATGGTTTGGCGCATTGCTCAATGCCCATCTAGGTCGCCCCGAACACATCGCACAATACGTGGAAGCGTGTCGTAAGCAAGCCATTCCCATCTTGCCCCCAAACGTGAATGAAAGCACGGCACTGTTCGCCTTGCGCAAAGGAGACGACGGTGCGTATGCCATTTTTTTTGGATTGGGGGCGATACGGCATGTCAGTACCGCAGCCATCCAGACGATTGAAGAACAGCGTCAAAAAGACGGTGCATTTCGTGACCTCCTTGATTTTTGTCAACGGATCGATGTACGGCGATTGACCAAAAAAGTGCTCGAATCGCTCATTTATGCCGGCGCACTGGATCGTTTTCCTGGGCATCGGGCGCAGTGGTTGGCCGTCATCGACACGGTACTCGCCCAAGTATCCAAGTGGCAACACGACCAATCCCACATCGCCTTACACACGTTAGGGCTTACGCCCACGCTCAATGTGCCAATGACGTTTCCCCAAGTGCCCCCGTTTTCTATGGAACACATGCTGGAAAAAGAGCGAGAAGTACTCGGGTTGTACGTATCCGGACACCCCCTTGATGCATGGGAAACGTGCATCGATGCTTTGGGCGTCGTGCCGATCCATCGGTTGGACGAGCTAGACATCCCGTGTGAAATCGTTTGTATCGGTCAAATCAAGGCGATCAAGACGCTGACAACCAAAACAAAGAAAATGATGGCGATGTTGACGATTGAAGATCGGCTAAAAACGATAGAAGTCGTCGTATTCCCCGAACGTTGGACCACGTGCCAATCGCACATCGCGCTGCAACAGGTGAAGGCATTCACGGGAAAACTCGAATGGCGCGGGGAGATGTTACAACTCCTCGTATCCGAGGTGTACGATCCAGATGATCCAACCCTGTTGTATCGGGCGCAACGGAGCAGACAAAAAAAAGAACCACCCCCCAAAAAAAACGACCCAGAAGGTGTTTTGCAGGTGGTCATTAAAATACAGGCTCAACAGGAGCAAAGTCCCATTTTACAGCGACTGCACACTGTATTGCGCCAACATCCAGGGAAGCATGCGGTATTGCTCCATTACGTGCGCACAGGGCAGACGTTGCAGTTGAGCACACAGTATCACGTGGATCCCACGCCCGCTCTGATGCACCATATTGGGCGGCTCCTCGGGAAAGGGGCGGCGCAATTTCGTCGTATGCAGGTGAAGGAAAGAGGGGAGTAGGGAAGGAAGTATGCCCATGCTACGGCCACGGGGGTATACGTCGGGTGCGTAGAAATTTTTGGAGATTATGATACGAAGCAGTGGTCGGTATTAGCAGTCATCGTCCAGCGTCGCCTTCTTCGTAGTAATTTCCAGGAAAGTAACCTCTTGTAAAATGGTTTCTCGTATATGCATCATCACGACTTTTTACATCTAGTTTCATGACAAATTCATATACTGCATAACTATATTTTTTACAAAAATTAGAAATAGTAATTGTTGCCTGTCTTGCATCACCAATTACAGAAATATTTGGATTTTTTTTACCCTGATATTTAAGTTCTGCTAAGTCAAAACTTACATTTTTGATTACATTTTTATAGATTTGTGGATCAAAGAAACTAGAAAATACGTCTAAGGGACCATCATAGTGCTTTGGATAGATGTCAAAGTGATAAACAAATTTATCGTAGCCCCTATAAAATGTATATGTATATTTATCCCAATTTTCGGGAAATGGTGTCACTTCAGCCCATTCCCCTTCCGTAGGGAATTTTAACAACTTCGTCTTTTTATTGAGCGCTTCTAAACGACTTTCTGAAAACGAATGCCTGTTATTGGTGCAATACTTCTTGTGATTAGTACGGTTAGAAGTTTTTGTTTTTATTGTTTTTGAATTCGGGATGGGTTGTTTTGATTGTTTTGATTGTTTT
>JAULZZ010000118.1:0-6531 GCA_032117095.1 Paenibacillus sp. | reverse complement strand
TGAGGCGGATTCGGAAACTTTTTTTGGGGGAGACGGCGTGACCAACACTTGCTCTTGGTTTGGATGCAAGGCGCGTGCGACATCGATGAGTCCGTACCCGAAAATTTGATCTTTCCCTTTTTCTCCGAGGTCTTGTGCAGTGTGACGCATGCGATCATACACGTCAAGATTGGACAGATGAGGCGTGCGGGAGCGGATCAAGGCAGCTAAGGCTGCGACGTGCGGGCTTGCCATCGATGTCCCTGACAGTGCTGCATATTGCCCCTCAAGATACGTGCTCGTAATGTGCTCTCCTGGTGCGACGACATCGACATATCCCCCATAGTTCGCAAAGGAGGCGCGTTGCCCCCCTTCATCGATCGCAGAGACTGCGAACACTTCGTCGTATGCTGCTGGATAGCCCAGTTGCGTACTGTTGTCGTTTCCTGTGGCAGCAATGAGCACGACATTATGGTCAAAAGCGTAGCGGATGGCCTCGTGTAGCCACGCAGAACCGGCGTAGTTTCCCAAACTAAGATTGATAATTTGTGCGCCATGGTCTGTAGCCCAGACGATGCCCTCGGCGACCGCTGCTGTATTTCCCGCCCCTTGCTCGTCCAACACTTTGATTGGCATTACTTTTGTTTCCCATGTCATCCCTGCGATCCCTACCGTGTTGTTCGTCGAAGCCGCGACAATGCCGGCGACATGCGTGCCGTGCCCGACATCGTCCCATGGGGGGGCAGAGGGGTTGACCACGTTATACCCGGGAACGAGTCGCCCTTTGAGGTCGGGGTGATCGAGGGAGACGCCGGTATCGATGATTGCGACGATGACAGCTTTGGATCCTTTCGTATAAGACCATCCAATTTCTGTACGAATCTTCTCTAAATTCCATTGATATGGTGCATACAGTTCGTCGTTAGGGGACACCGTATTTTCTGCAACTGCTGGCGGTTTCTCACGCTGTGCATCGCCGATAGCAGACGAAGAACGAGACATCCCGTGCTTATTCGTCACATACCAATAATGTGGTTCGACGTAGTGCACGCCATAACGCCTAAAAAAAGCGACCATCTCGGTTGTCGTTTTTGTTTTGGAACGGACGGCATACGCCTCATTCCGCAAGTGTACCGTGGTCGCATCGAGTTTTTTTTCGATCGCTTGTCGTTGTGTGGGGCGGAGGGGCGTCCGAAATTTAACGATGACTTCCTGCGGGACGTAGTGGCTTTTTTGCGTGCCACTTTGCTTCGATAACGTTCGTTTGTTTCTTGGAACAGCCTGAGGTGGATGGATGAAATACGGTGTCAATCGGTTGGGTTGCCCCTCAATCTGCCGTTGCACAACATCTTCCCCGTAGCGCAATTGAGACGATTGCCACGCTTGAAGACGGGACACCCAGCGGGTGTTGAGCAGGGCGATGATGCGTTCCTTTTTCGTGGCAGCTCCGATGATCATGTACGTGTTGCTCAGACGTGTGTTGGCAGGAAACGAACGGTTCATCCGTGCGAGGGTGCTGTTCCATGCCGCTATGACAGGCAGAGAGGTTTGTTCATCTTGTTGTTCCACGACGAGCGGAGACGCAGGCGATGAGACAGACATCCAAGCGATTTTTTCAAAAGTAGGGTGTCGCAGTAACCACGCGTGCATCGCCGCTTTGCGTGTGTGAGAGGCAACAGCGGGGATGAACAAAGCATGCAGCTGACTTTGCGCTGTGCGGATTGCCACATTTTGTGTGACGGTCGTGTCGTACAGAGAAATGCTGTCTTTTTGATGTGACATCTGGCGCATCGCTGGGGATGTCGGTCGAGTGGCAGAGTGGGGTGCGCTGGTCCACACGATGCCCATTACGACCATGCACGACAAGAGGACGATACGCAACCATTTGAATGCGTGGTGCTCCAAATAAAAACCTCCCCGTAAACGCGCGAATGATGGGTGCGTATAGCGTGGTGCGAGACAGCACAAAGCATACATCCCAAAATTTGAAATGCGCGAATATCGCACTTTGATGAAAAAAAAGCTTCCACAAACACATATGATATGGTATTATATGGGAGTGAAAGCGATCCTGCTTTAAAAATTTGAAAAAGGGGTGTTGGAACATGAATTTGGATACGATACATCGCAGATGCGCCACGACACACAGACAGTTTGAGTATGTTATTTCTACGATTGAACCGTTCTTAAATGCGACAACATTATCCGCATTAAACCCCGATGCAAACGAAGAGATGGAACAATTTTACCGCGGATATTTGTCGGATATTCGGCAACTGCTCGTGCTTACGGAACGGATTAACGAAAAACTCAGTGCGTTGTTGCGTCGTCCGACCTTTCACGCCGAACAAGGCGAGCGCTTGCTCTATGATGCCTACCATCACTCGATCAACAGCTTTTTTTACCCAAAATATGAATGTTATTCAGAAGAAGGGCGCTACGCCTATACAGGACAAGATGCAATTCGTTTTCGCAAAAAGCCACATCGGGCGATCCGTGATTTGACCTTGTCCTTGGCACGGATTTTCGAAGAATTGCGCGAGGAGCTCGCACATTATGAGACGGATTATATGAACCAAAAACGACTGACCGGCGAGCGTGTGTAGCGACAAAGACACTCTCTCCTTTTCATAGGGTACACCATCACCAACGAAAAAAGGGCTGTCCCACAGAAGGCAATCGCTTCTATCCATGGGAACGCCCTATTTGCGTGGTGTGCGATAGTTAAACGCGTTATTTTGACGGCGAAGGATGTGACTTGGCGTAGCGGTTGTTCACTATTTTTCCGATGACTACTGTCAAGACGACGACGAGCACGACGAACGTCCAATGGATGAATGGTTCGTACGGTGCGATCGGTTCGGATTTCAACCACCCATCGATAAATTTCTCGTGTGTGATCATTTTGGCGGCAGTATAGGCGAGTACTGCAGATCCTACATAAATAATAATCGGGAAACGATTTACCAACTTGATGAACAACGTACTGCCCCAGACGATAATGGGAATCGTGACGAGCAACCCGATGATGACGAGAAGCATGTCGCCTTTGGCGGCGCCGGCAACAGCGATGACGTTGTCGATGCCCATGGCGGCATCTGCGACGACGATCGTGCGGATCGAGGCGATCAACGTGTCCTTCGGTTGGATTTCTTTGTGGGGCTCATGGACGAGTAACAGCTTATAGGCGATCCATACGAGCAGTAATCCGCCCACAAGTTGTAAACCAGGGACTTTCATCAAGTAGACGACTGCCAGCGTCGCAACAAGTCGGATCGCGATGGCACCAAACGTACCCCAGAATATCGCCTTTTTTTGTTGATGGGCGGGCAATTTCCGGGCAGCAAGGGCGATGACGATCGCATTGTCCCCAGCTAAGATGAGATCAATGAAAATGATGATCCCGAGCGCTGTCCAAAATTCTGGTGAAAAAAGTTCCATAAACCCACTCCCTTTCTCGGTAAAATGAATAAGACCTAAACCGCAAGAAGAGTCCTCTGCGGCATAGGTCTTGCTACAACGTGGATGCGTTGTCAACAAAGCCGAGAACGGGATACGTTCTGTACTGACGACTTTGCTGTAAGGCTACTCCCCTATTAGCACAGTTTGTATTATAATGGGATAATATACAGAAGTCAACCCAAGCAAAACATGGTGTTGTTTGACATGGAGGCGGTTTGAGGCTAACATAGAAGCAAGTAACTTGCTAACGAGGTGGTGGGGCGACACCGACATGGATTCCCGTTGGACGCGTGCGCACATTGATTTGGACGCTTTGGCATACAATGTAAGGCAATTTCGGCGACATGTGCCCGCTACAGTGCAACAGCTGGCTGTCGTCAAGGCAAATGCATATGGTCACGGGGCATTCGAAGTCGCTACGGCGGTGTTGCGGGCAGGGGTGACGATGCTCGGGGTTGCATTCATCGAAGAAGCGGTTGCATTGCGTGTGCGGGGGATCGTCGCTCCGATTTTGGTGCTCGGATACACGCCACACGACCAACTGCGCCTTGCCCAACAACACCGTCTGCACGTGACGATGTACGACCACGCGTCCTTGGTGGCGGCTGGGCGAGTGCTTGATTGCAATGACGTTCCGTTGAGCGTCCATGTCAAGGTTGATACAGGGATGGGGCGTATCGGGTTCACCGCACATGAAGCAGTGCTTGCGTTTTTGCGTGCTGCGCAGACGATGGGGAGCGTTCGTGTCGACGGGTTGTACACCCATTTTGCACGCGCAGAAGAAGTCGACAAGACGTTCTCTTGGGGACAGCACCATCGCTTCCAGCAATTGTTGGAGATGATCGCACAGCACGCCCTCACTGTTCCGCTCGTGCACGCAGGAAACAGTGCGATTGCGATTGACTTGCCCGCTTGTACGCAGCAGATGGTACGTCTGGGGATCGGGATGTATGGCGTGTATCCTACGGTTCGTCTGCGTACACATACGCTGGCGCTGCGCCCCGTGCTCTCGCTCACTTCCCGTCTTGTCATGGTGAAGACGTTGCCTCCGGGCAGTCCTGTGAGCTATGGGGGACGGTATGTGACGACACAAGAGGAGACGATAGCGACGATTCCAATCGGGTATGCAGATGGTTTTTCGCGTGCATTGAGCGGGCAGGCGGAGATGCTCCTTTCTGGCGTGCGCGTGCTGGTCGTAGGGGCGATTTGTATGGATCAATGCATGGTACGACTTCCTCGTGGCTTGTGTGCGCGTATCGGTGACGACGTGGTGATCATCGGACGTAGTGGCGATCAGACCATTTTTGTAGATGAGCTCGCGGCGATGAGACAAACGATTCCGTACGAAGTATTGTGTGGCATTTCAGAAAGAGTGCCTCGTTTGTATTATGATGGAGCGGGTGCATGCGGCAATTGATGGAACATGTTTCCACTGCGATCGCTTTGCCCTGTTGCAAGGAGTTTCTAAATCGCATAGCGAATATATTGTACAGTCATCGCATACGTATAGTGATGTGACACGACACATGAGGAAGTATGCGAAAGTGCATCACAATGAAAAATGTACATCTTTTCTAAAAGTAAAAGACTGCAAGGGCACCGCTATAAACCGGTTTATAAAAAATCACCTTGCCTTAAAACAAACGCTTTTTCTGCTCATGTTTATGCGTAAGATATGCTTTGGTAGGGATATCCTTCACGGTCGCTCTTTTACGAAAATGTTTGCATGGACGAACAGGTGGCATGTTTTTGGGGGTGTGTAGTCCGTTGGCGACGCTTCATAATACGAAAAGAATCATGATTAGTTTGCCCGACCATCTACTCGAAGAAGTCGATGGCATCGTAGAACTCGAAAATTCCAATCGCAGTGAACTCATTCGTCAGGCGATGCGCCTGTACTTGGCAGAGCGCAAAAAGCAATATTTGCGTGAAATGATGCAACACGGCTATGTAGAAATGGCGAAAATTAATTTGACCATGTGCATAGAAGCGTTCTTAGCAGAAGAAGAGGCTGAGGGCACGCTAAATCGACTCGTAAGTGGGGTGTAGCGGTTGAACGTCAAGCGTGGAGACGTATTTTATGCCGATTTATCTCCCGTTGTCGGGTCTGAGCAGGGGGGGGTACGTCCGGTGCTTGTCATCCAAAATGACATCGGCAATCGTTTTTCGCCTACGGTCATCATCGCTGCGATCACGGCACAAATCCAAAAAGCCAAGCTCCCGACACACGTCGAAATTGATGCGAAAGCACACGGATTTGAGCGGGATTCCGTCGTCTTGTTGGAACAAATTCGTACAATAGACAAACAACGGCTCACCGATAAAATTACACATCTTGACGATGAAACGATGAAAAAAGTAGAGGAATCGCTCCAAGTCAGTGTTGGGCTTATTGATTTTTAGCCGTTATGCGATACTGGTGAAGCGGTGCGTACGACTTGCGCTTATTTCGCACGATAAAAATACCAGCATTCGTTTAGCCAACGAATTTTCTTTGTATCTTTTCGCAAATAAGCGAACATCAATTGGTGACAAAGCCACTGTGGCATGCGTGCGCCTCCTTTGGAGCGTTTCTCCTTTCAACGTATGTAAAATGTCCTATTGTGGTGCGTGTCCCTACTAAAAAATGGGGTTTTGTGGCAGAGTGGAACAAAAAATCGGCTGTACAGCGTGCACAGCCGACGTTCGCCCAAGGCACAGTTACGCTTCTTGTTGTTCTTGGATCCACTGTTCGAGTTGGGCGAGTAAGGCGCGGATTTCCGTCAATAGGGAGATGAGCGGATACGTTTCTTCCGTGATCGCCACAAAACGTTGTTCCAACGTCTGAACATACGCCAGTCCGGTTTCTATTTTACAGTGTGGATTCGTCAGTTCTAGGTGTGCGCATTCTGCCAGTACGACGGGGACGGACGGCACATCGGTTGCGGTGAGTTTCCCGATTTCTTTGTGGAGCCGTTGGTGCAAAGCGATGAGCTGGTAGGCATAAGAGGTAGGCAGATAAATAAATGAGACGCCTTGTGGGGAGGACACGATCACATAGCGCATCGTTCGTTCATCAGATGTCATGAGGTAGCATTCCCTTCGGATAAG
>JAULZZ010000117.1:0-47018 GCA_032117095.1 Paenibacillus sp. | reverse complement strand
GGATTGGAAGCGATTGTACGAAAGCTCAGTACGCTTCCTACCCACGGATGCAAACGAATGATACGTGTTCGGTATGTTGCCGGAGATCCCCATGCTTTGGGTGTACTCATGGATCGATTGTGGACGGTAGCAGATGGTTTTGTCATAGAAGGATTGTCTCCCACAGACGGGCCTCTTTTGAACACACTCAAAAATACGTATTCACCTACCCCAGTGCTTATCGGAATGTCTCTTTATGAACCAGATCCTCTCCCCTATGTGAAGATGCAACCGGCGGGCATCGTACTCGATGAGGCACGTATACATGCTGGCACCGCATACTTTGGCGGACGGGAATCCAAGCAACACGGTTTGTCGCTGCTTCAACGCATTCGAAGGATTGACAACACTGTCCCGATTGTTGCAGCGGGGGGGATCACAGCGCCGTGCGATGCGCTACAATGGCTCGATGCAGGGGCAAATTTGGTGCAAGTGCACAGCGGTTTCGTATATAGTGGACCAGGATTGCCCAAGCGCATCGGAGAAGCGCTCACGCAACGCATCCGCATCGTCCAAACCGCCACTGTTGCCACGTGGGGTTGGTTTTTTCTCATGGGGCTTGGCATCGGAATAGCAGGCATGGTCGCAGTATTTTTTGGACTGACTACGGTGATCTCGCCTTATGATGAAGCGTTTTTGGGCATCACGCATGAGCGACTCAGTACGTACCATGAAACACTGTTTCATTTTATGTCGCACGACCGCAATACATTGGCTGGGGTACTGCTTTCGGCTGCGATTTTATACATGCAGTTGGCGTATCATGGCGTTCGACACCGCGTACATTGGGCGAGAAAAGCGTATATTTTAGCAGGTACTTTAGGTTTTTTGAATTTCTTTTATTTCATCGGGTTTGGCTATTTTGATGTGCTTCATTTTCTCTATCTCCTTATACTTTTGCCTTTTTTTCTCATCGGTATACGGCGGACGCACAAGATGCAACGCGGAGAAAGTGGGACAAACGTACGGAATCATCGGGTTTGGAGGCGTGGTTTGATCGGGCAATTGTGTTTTGTTGCGATGGGAGGACTGCTCTTCATTGGGGGGATTGTCATTTCGCTGATTGGGATGACAACGTTATTTGTATCCGCAGATCTTGCGTTCATCGGATTGAATCGAGCGGAAATTCATGCCATCAATGCACGCCTTCTGTCGTTGATTGCACACGATCGCGCAGGGCTTGGGGGGGCGTTGTTATCCGAAGGTCTTTTAATCTTATGCATTGCTTTGTGGGGCTTTCGTGAAGGGGAACGTTGGATATGGTGGACACTTTTTTTGGGTGGGATACCTGGTTTTTTGGCGGTACTAGGCACTCATTTTCACATCGGATATACGGATTTTTTTCACCTGCTTCCGGCATATTTTTTGTTGTTTTTATATGGGATTGGGTTGTTTTGTAGTTATGCATACTTGCACCATAGGGGCGCACGCTGTACGACGGATGCCGTCCGTGATCCAGAGGGTGCTTTTGATCTTACCTCCCTGCATCGAAAAGGGGGGAAGGGGTCATGATAAAAATTTGCATTTCAATACCATATAAACTAATGGTTAAAATACCTTTTTCTTTTGCGCAAAAAGCATTCCTCTGTTTATCTGTTTTCAGGGAGGGAAGAGTATGAACATGAGGTCGCTTTCTCCTGCATCCAAGCGTGCGCTCATTGTCGGTGGTGGATTGGGTGGGCTGTCGATGGCCCTAGCGTTGCAACAACGCCATTGGAACGTCCGTGTGTACGAAAAGGCGCCAGAACTTCGGGAAATTGGTGCGGGGATCGTGTTGCCTGCCAATGCAATGCACGTACTTGAAAAGTTTGGGGTCGCAGATCGCGTACGGGCGCTGGGTTCTCCAGTAAAAAAAGCTGAAATCCGCACGTGGGACGGGAAACGCTTGCTGGATGTACCGGTCCATCAACAAGCACAACGGTATGGCAGTTACAGTTACTTGATTCATCGTCCCCTGTTGCAGGGCATCTTGTATGATCGGCTGCACCCCGATACCGTAGTATTTGACAGAAAACTCTATGCCATCGAGCAAGAGGATGAAAAGATTACAGGGGTGTTTTCTGCCCATCATACGGACACAGGAGACGTGCTTATCGGAGCGGATGGCGTGCATTCTGCTGTGCGACGAATCTTGTGGGGAGACATCCCGTTGCGGTATGCGGGGTTTACGGCGATTCGGGGCATTTCGCGCTTTGTAGACGAGCGGTTTCCTGTCGAACTCGGGGGAGGATTCGAGGCATGGGGGCGCGGGAAACGCTTTGGTTTCTCCCATCTGGGTCAAGGATTGTTGTTGTGGTTTGCTGCGGTGAATGTCCCTGAGGGTTTTTTCATCCGCAATTTTCCAAGCACACCGTATAAAAAAGTTGCATTGGATTTGTTTCGTGGCTGGTGGCACCCGATAGAAGCGGTGATCGCGTCTACGGCGGAGTCATCCATTCTCGTCCACGATGTTTTTGACTTTCAGCCCCTAAAAAAATGGGGACGAGGGTGCGCCACACTTTTGGGGGACGCTGCCCATGCGATGCTTCCAAATTTGGGCCAAGGAGGGGCGCAAGCGTGGGAGGATGCTTGGACATTGGCACGGTGTTTGGATGAATACCCGCAGATTTCCGAGGCGTTTTGGCAGTATGAGCGGCTACGGATACCGCGCACGACGCACATCGTCCACCGTGCACGACGGATGGGAGCAATGATGCAACGCGAACACCCGTTTGCGATTGCGTTGCGCAATGCCATGTTGCGGGTTGTCCCTGTGCGCATGCAGATGAAGCAGTTGGACTCGCTCATGAGATGCACCTTGTAATCGCAGTTTGTGAGGGAGTTTCCATGCCCATCCCGTGGGGGGGAGCCAGTTGCCGTCTGGTGGCGTTTTTGTGTATAATCAGGGAAACACGGTGAAAGAGGCGATGTCGCCTGCTGTCTTCTCCATGCAGGGAACGTGCCTGTCTCAAAAATGCAGCATAAATGCGGCATAGAAGGATAGCCATTTTCCGCCACGCTTTGATGACGGACTGGGAATGTTTGTATGTTTTGCGCATTGCGAAGGGGGGGACGCCGACATGATAGAGGACAAATCTTGGATTTTTGTGTTTACGGGACCCGATGGTTCTGGACGCAAAACGGTCGCCGAGGCGTGTGGCATCACGTTTGCGATGAAGCGCATCGTTTCGTATACGACACGCCCAAAACGACCGAGTGAAGAAGAAGGACAGGATTACTATTTTATCGACCGCCACACGTACGAGCAAGGCGTGGCACAAGGCGAATTCGTCGAGCATGTCATACTTGATGGGCATGGGTATGGCATAAAAAGCACGGACATTGCCCAAGGGAGTCGCCAAAAACACATTTATCTCGTCTTAAATCCGCACGGCGCACAATGCATAAAAGAGACGTATGGGGACCGTGTCGTGCGCATCTTTATGTATGCAGATCGAAATACGGTGGAGGCGAGACAACAAAAGCAAGGGGACACGCCAGAAGCCATTTCTCGTCATCTTTCCCGCTACGATACAGATATTGCGTATGCATTGGAATGTGAACACCGCGTCGAAAACATCGATGACTTGGGGCATACGGTGTATCACGTGACGACGATCATGGACCAGTACGTCAAACAAGAATGGATCGATAAGGACTGAATTTTTGAGACGATGATGTATACTTTGCCACGTATTTCCTATGCACACGATGCCGACATCTACGCGCCGTTCGCTTTTGAGCAACAGTTGGCGATGCATATTGGCGCTGGAGATCTCCCCTCTCCAGTGCTTGTATTTTGGCAACACGCCTCCGCATTGGTGCTTGGGATGCGTGATCGCCGACTTCCTTTTGCGCGGGAAGCGATGGCACGTTGTCAGCGCGAAGGGATACAGACGATGGTGCGCAGTTCTGGGGGAGCTGCGGTCCCGCTGGACGAAGGTGTGCTCAATGTGACGCTCATTGAGGCGAGTGTCGTCGGACAACATCTCCACAGTACGGCGGGGTTTGGGCGGATGGTGCACCTCATACAACAGGCATTGCACCGCGTGGGTGTGTCTACTGCGGTCGGAGAAGTCGCTGGTTCGTATTGTCCTGGGACGTATGACATCCATGTGCACGGTAAAAAAGTGTGCGGGATCGCCCAACACCAGTTGTTGCGCGCACGCATGATACAAGCATTTTTGAATGTCCACGGCGATAGTGTTGCACGCGCCTCTCTTGTGCAACGGTTTTATGCGGATGCCCAAAGTGCGTCCACGGATGCACATGAGCCGCCGATAAAGATCAACCCGACGGTGATCGGGACGATCGAGGAGGCACGTCTGTGTCGCACTCCGCTCTCCATCCCACACATGGTCGATGCATTGACAGTAGGAACACGCCCGCTGGTGCTCCCCCCGTGGACAGACGAACCGTTGCAGGAAAAAGCGGCCTTGTTGCGCCTGCGCTACGATTCGTGAGCAATACGGACTGCTCTTTTCCAGCTAGATTCGCACAGATGCCCCTGACTTATACGAAACACAATTTCAAACCGTATGCCTCGCGGAAAGGCCACGCCTTTGGGCCGCAGGGAAAACCCCTTTTGCTTTGCCACAAAAGGGAGCGCATTGTGTAGCTGTTTTCAATATGGGATTCGTATTACATACGGGACGAGCGGAGGAATTTTCCCGTGCGCACCTGTTCCATAAACCGCCGATCGATGTGTTGCTTGATTTTCCAGCTCAGTGTGCCGAGATGGATGAAATTGCCGTAGAGGAAGGCCGCGTGTTGGGCACCAAGATGGACGATCGACACATACCGCGGACGCGGGGAAAACGTTTCCAAAGTTGGTTTTGTTGCAGAAATGCGTTGCGTTGCCATCGTCACCAAATTGCGCCATAAGATCGGGGACTCGTAGACGGGATACACCCCAGCTTTGGGCAAATCGGGCGCGTGTACGTAACTGCGACAGTCGCCTACGGCAAAAATTTCATCATCATCGACGAGTTGTAATGTAGGTCGTGTGCGTACGTATCCGTGCGCATCACAAGCCAAATGACTTTGGCGAAGCCATGCAGGGGCATGGGGACCGGTCAACCAGACGACGTGGTGCGCATCTAGCGTAGTGCCGTTGTCTAGGTGCAGTCTTTTGGTGTGTGGGTGCGCCTCGATGGCCGTCACGGCAACGGCTGTGTGCAGACGTAGCGGTGTCGTGCGCACATAGCGTACGATGCGGTTGCGGGAATGCGCAGGCGCATGAGGAAGCAACCCGTGACGTGTGACCAAGGAAACAGGGGCATGCATGCCGTACCGTTGGCGTCGTGCGACGATGGACAGGGCGATTTCGATGCCAGCAGCCCCCCCACCCACCAAGGCAATCGGCACATCCGCACAGGCTTGTTGTATGGTATGTTCAAAAGAAGCGTCTGTTTTCAGACACGACACCCCCTCGTGTGCCCCTGGGATGTCTAGAGAGGCGCGAACGGATCCGACGTTGAGCGAGGCGATGTCATACGGGATGCGCGCCCCTGTGGCGGTGATGACGTGCTTGTGGGCACGATCGAGGGCAGTGACCGTTTCCTCTCTCCACGTGACCCCTGCCTGCGCAGAAAGCGTTTGAAGATCAAAACGGATGTCTTCTAGGGCATAAGTTCCCTCAATATAGCCAGAGACCATGCCAGAATAGTACGAATATCGCTTGTTTGCGACGAGCACGATGTCGTCGTATGGCAACTTTTGTTGCCGTAACATGGCGAGTATTAGCACATGGGCATGGCCACCCCCGATCAGTACGAGTCGCATGCGTGTCCTCCTCTCTTAGGCTAGCGTACATGCAACGTTTGGGATTTATTATACTGCATCCTGTCCTACAAATTCATCCGAAGAAGCGCCTTTATGTAGAAACACGACTTTGTTTGTTATATAATGAAACGAGCGTTGCGGAACCGTCTTAAAATCAATCAATTCGTGAGGTGTATGAAATGGGTGTGAAAATGAAAGTGCCCTACGAAGTCACGGTGTCTCCGATCGAGCCATTGCGTGTGCTTTCTTTAGATGGGAAAGTCGAATTACAGGAAAAGCTACCGGCGTTTTCAGATGAACAGTTGCATGAATTGATGCGTCGCATGGTGTTTACACGGACGTGGGATCAGCGGGCGGTCAGTTTGAATCGCCAAGGAAGACTTGGATTTTATGCGCCTGTCTCCGGACAAGAAGCCGCGATGGTCGGCAGTGAGTTTGTGCTAGAGAAGGAAGATTTTATTTGCCCAGGATATCGTGACATGCCGCAGATCGTCTGGCACGGATTGCCACTATACCAAGCCTTTTTGTATTCGCGGGGACACCAACAAGGCGGGCGCATTCCCAAAGACGTCAGTGTATTGATGCCACAAATTATTATCGGGGCACAAATTGTAGAGGCCGCAGGCATCGCCATGGGACTCAAACTGCGCGAAAAACCCAACGTGGCGATTACATACACAGGGGACGGCGGATCGTCCCAAGGCGACTTCTATGAGGGGATGAATTTTGCAGGCGCATTGGAGTTGCCAGCGATTTTCTTCGTCCAAAACAACCAATATGCGATTTCTACGCCGCTGACAAAACAGACGGTTTCTTCCTCGATTGCGCACAAAGCGGTCGCTGCGGGCATCCGTGGCGTGCTCGTGGACGGCATGGACGTACTGGCGGTCGCTGCGGCGGTGCAAGAAGCGCGTGCCGCTGCGTTGCAAGGGAAGCCGACATTGATTGAGGCGATCACGTATCGGTTTGGGCCACACTCCATGTCAGGCGACGACCCGACAAAGTACCGCACAAAAGAAGAACAGACGGACTGGGAAACGCGCGATCCACTTGTACGCATGCGCCATTATCTCACCGCCAAAGGCATCTGGGGGGAAGCCGACGAACAACAAACGATCGAGGCCGCCAAAGAACACGTCGCCGAACACATTAAAAAAGCAGAAGAAATCGAAAAAATGACGATAACAGGGTTGTTGGAAAGCATGTACGAGACCCCTCCAGCGCACATCGCAGCCCAAATTGCACAGTATGCTGCACCGACGACACCATCGTCAGCGGGATAACACACGTAGTTCGTTTGAATGCATGGACAAGAGTGTCCCAGATGCTTTGTGGCGTACTGCCCCATCACAAAATATGCGGGTGTGCTGCACGTGAGGAAGGCACGCGTGATAATAAAGATGAATAATGTCTAAATGAAAGAAGGGTATTGTATTCATGGCTAATATGACAATGATCGAAGCGATCCGCGATGCGATGCGTGTGGAGCTCGCCCGTGATGCGACGGTAATGGTGTTCGGGGAAGACGTCGGGCATGTCGGTGGCGTATTTCGGGCGACCGAAGGACTCCAAAAAGAATTTGGCATAAAGCGTGTTTTTGACACTCCCTTGGCGGAATCGGGCATCGGAGGATTGGCAGTCGGGCTTGGCGTGCAAGGATTTCGTCCTGTCGCAGAAATTCAGTTTGTCGGCTTTATTTTTGAGACGATGGACCAAATTTGCTCACAGGCGGCACGGATGCGCTATCGGTCGGGGGGTGCGTACCATGCCCCGATTGTTTTTCGCACGCCGTTTGGGGGAGGGGTAAAAGCCCCAGAGTTGCACGGAGACAGCCTAGAAGGGCTGATGGTTCAAACCCCAGGCATGAAAGTCGTTGTTCCCTCTAACCCATACGATGCCAAAGGGCTGTTGATTTCGGCCATCCGAGACAATGATCCCGTCTTTTATATGGAGCACTTGAAGCTATATCGTTCGTTCCGTGCCGAAGTGCCCGAAGGAGAGTATACCGTTCCGCTCGGCGTAGCCAACGTAGTCAAGGAAGGCAAAGACATGACGATCATCACCTACGGGGCAATGGTGCATACGTCTTTGCAAGCAGCGACTCAGCTCGAACAAGCGCGAGGCATTTCCGTAGAAGTGATCGATTTGCGTACATTGATGCCCCTTGATGTCGACACGCTCGTAAAATCCGTCAAAAAAACAAACCGTGCGATCGTCGTCCAAGAAGCGCAACGCACAGCAGGTGTGGCGGCCGAAGTGATCGCCCAATTGACCGAACATGCGATCTTGCATTTGGAAGCGCCCGTGTTGCGCGTGACCGCCCCAGATACCGTCATGGCGTTCGGACAAATCGAGGACGCATGGTTGCCTAATGTGCAGCGCATTGTAGACGGTGCGATAGAAGTGCTGGATTTTTAGTCTCGAAAGGAGCAAAGAAGCCGATGCCTACTTATGAATACCGCATGCCTGAGCTCGGGGAAGGATTGCATGAAGGCGAAATCGCCCGCTGGCGTGTGACCCCAGGTCAAGCCGTCCACGAAGATGACGTGCTTCTCGAAGTACAAAATGACAAAGCGACAGTCGAAGTGCCTTCCCCCGTGACGGGAAAAGTCATCGCGTTGGTCGTGAAAGAAGGACACGTTGCCGTCGTTGGTGACGTACTCGCTACTATCGACGTAGAAGGTGCCGTCCCTCCTGCGGTGTCCCATGGGACGCCTCATGAAACTACAAGCACAACAACAACAACAACAACGGCTCCACCACCGCCTGCGCCAGCCCAGTCTCAGCGGGGGGCTCCTCCTGCTTCTCCGGTCGCACCCCCTTCGTCCACAGCACCCGTCGTACGTGCGATGCCGAGTGTAAGAAAATTTGCTCGTATACACGGTGTCGATTTGCATGGGGTTGTTGGGAGCGGACGCCACGGACGCATTACCAAAGAGGATGTCCAACAAGCGACTCAGCAAGGAAAAACGAGGGTGGAAGAGGAGACAAAACAGCCCACTTCGCCTTCGCCGACTACCAATGTAGCCCCACGCACCGAGGAGACGACCACATCCGACGTGCAACGCATCCCGTTCAAAGGGGTGCGCAAAGCCATCGCCCAAGCGATGGTACAATCGATGTATACGGCCCCCCATGTTACGTTGATGGATGAAGTGGACGTGACGGCCTTGATTGCGTTGCGGGAACGTCTCAAGCCCGTCGCTGCCGCACGTGGCGTGAAGTTGACTTATTTGCCGTTTGTTGTAAAGGCATTGATCGCAGCCGTACGGCAATACCCGATGCTCAACGCCTCCCTCGATGAAAAAAACCAAGAAATCGTAATCAAAAAAGCGGTACACATGGGGATCGCAACGGATACCGACAACGGACTGATCGTGCCCGTTGTTTTTGATGCGGATCGCAAAAATATGGTGATGATCGCCCAAGAAATTGCCGATTTGGCTTCGCGTGGGCGAAGTGGGAAACTCACCGCCGCTGAAATGCGGGGCAGCACGATCACGATTACGAATATTGGATCAGCGGGGGGCATGTTCTTTACGCCCGTGATCAACTTTCCCGAAGCGGCGATCATCGGCACAGGACGGATTACGCCCAAACCCGTCGTCCGTGATGGGGCGTTGGCGATCGGACAAGTGATGTCGCTGAGTCTGAGCTTTGACCATCGTCTGATCGACGGAGCAACGGCACAGTCGGCACTCAATGTTATCAAAACATTGCTACACGATCCACAGTTGCTCGTCATGGAGGGATAAACAGATGGTAGTCGGGAGTTTTACGACAGAAATTGATGTCGTCGTCATCGGAGCGGGACCGGGCGGATATGTGGCAGCGATTCGTCTTGCCCAGCTTGGAAAAAAAGTGACCTTAGTCGACAAAGCCCAACTTGGAGGCGTCTGTCTCAATCGGGGGTGTATCCCTTCGAAAGCGTTGATCCAAGCGTCGCATCGGTATGAACACGCCCGTCACGGCCAAGCGATGGGCATCACGGCAGGAGACGTTTCCGTGGATTTTGGCAAAGTACAAGCATGGAAGCAAGCGATCGTCACCAAACAAACCGGTGGCATCGACATGCTCATGAAGGGCAACGGGATCCAAGTCATCCAAGGGGAGGCGTTTTTCAACGAGCCCCACGTCGTCACCGTGAGTACGGAAGAGCAGGCGACACGGTATCGTTTTCAACAAGGGATCATCGCCACAGGGTCACGTCCGATCCAAATCCCTGCTTTTCCCTTTGGAGGACGTATCCTTTCTTCGGACGGGGCACTCGCACTCACGGACATTCCACAGTCGATGGTCGTCATCGGCGGAGGATACATTGGCGTGGAGCTCGGACAGACGTTTGCACGGTTTGGCACACAAGTCACCTTGCTCGAAGGTGGCGAGACGATCTTGCCTGGATTTGAGCGACCGATCACACAACTCGTCACACGCAAAATGAAAGAAACAGGCATCACGTTGTATACCGAAGCCAAAGCGGTGTCGCAGCACACGACAAATGAAGAAGTGACAGTCACGTTTATGGTGGGAGGAGAAGAAAAAACCGTTACCGCCCAATACGTACTCGTTACCGTGGGGCGCACGCCCAACACAGACGACATCGGCTTGGATGCCATCGGTGTACAGCGCAATGCGAGAGGACTCGTGACGATCGATGCACGGTGTCGGACGACAGTCCCGCACTTGTATGCGATAGGCGACATTGTCGAAGGGGCAGCACTTGCCCACAAAGCAAGCTATGAAGCGAAAGTCGCAGCGGAGAATATCGCAGGGGTCGATCGTGTGCTCGATGCCAGCGTCATCCCTGCCGTCGTTTTTTCTGACCCAGAGATTGCTGCGGTCGGATACAGCGAAGCGCAAGCGACGTCCAAAGGATATGAGGTCGTGACAGGACGTTTTTCCTTTGGGGCCAATGGCCGTGCCCAAGCACTCGATGCGACACAAGGGTTCGTCAAAGTCGTCGCCGAGAAATCCAGCGGTGTCGTGTTGGGCGCACAAGTCGTCGGGCCTGTTGCCTCCGAATTGATCGCATCGCTCACGCTTGCCGTCGAGATGCGCGCTACACTCGAAGACATTGCATTGACGATCCATGCCCACCCGACGTTGTCGGAAGTCATTTTAGAAGCGGTAGAAGGTGCATTGGGGCACAGTGTGCATCAGCTGGCGCGTTAGCGTTAATAACTACTTTAACTGCGATAGCTACGCACAATAAGGAATATATTTCATGTATTTCGGCGCTGTCTTCGAATCTTTCGGCTTAATGACACTGGCATCGATTTGACAATGAATTATGCATTGCGTATATTCAATAAGACAATTTCATCGTAACAAACGGGAGCTTGATAAAGTCAGGCTGAGAGTGCGACCGTCCCTTGTCGCTGACCGTCAATCTGATCTGGATAATGCCAGCGTAGAGAACCGCTTCAACGCGTCTGTCTATTGTGGCAGTGCGTTTTTTTTGTGGTTTTTGTTCGATGAAAAATATACTCGTAACAAAGGAGAGGAACAGCATGAAGAAACTCACAGTAACGGATGTTTTGGTCACGGTCATTGTGGCGGTTGTTTTTGGGATTGTGTATAAAATTTGGGGGCCCATGTATGATGTAGTCAAGCCGATCGGCTTGCATGCAGAACAAATGGTGTACGGCATGTGGTTTATTGCTGCTACATTTGCGTACCTCATCATCCGAAAGCCTGGGGTGGCCTTGTTGGCGGAACTTTCTGCTGCGGCGGTTTCGATGTTGCTGGGGGGCGAATGGGGGGTTGCGACATTGGTGTACGGATTGTTCCAAGGACTGGGGGCAGAACTTGTATTTGCCTGTACGCGCTATCGTTCCGCCAAAACATCGGTCATCGTGGTGGCATCCCTTGGAGCGGGCATCGCCTCTTTGGTCATCGACGCATACTACGGCTACATCGATACGCTCGTTTGGTGGAACATGGCCTTGTTGATCGGTCTACGGCTGTTGGGCAGCGTCTTACTCGCTGGATTTTTGGCGGTTGCTCTCGCTCGCGCTGTAGAAAAAACGGGCGTCACCGCATTGCTCCGCCCCGTTCGATCCAGTGATTTTGACGGGTTACACTAAGCGAACATGGATACAACCGATCGTTGCATTCATTGCACCAACCTTCGTTTGAAGTACCCAGGAAGCGAAACGGTTTTGTTGCACAACGTATCGTTTACGATTCAACGAGGGGAAGTCATCCTCATCACAGGGCCAACGGGATGCGGCAAATCGACGCTACTTCATGTTTTGGCAGGTCTTGTGCCATACGTGCTACCTATGGCCCTACGCTATGACGAATGGATCGTGCCAGAAAAAACAGCACTTGTCGTCCAAGATCCGCCATTTTGTATGGCGCGGGTGATCGACGAATTGGCTTTTGTGTTAGAAAACGCCCAAGTCGATCCAGCGACCATGCTTGCCCGCATCCATGAAGCGTTAGAAGCCGTTGGATTGGGTGCTATCGATCCCGAAACCGAAATCGAACGACTATCCCCAGGACAAAAACAACGATTGGCGATTGCTTGTGCATGGATCAGTGACCCCGACGTTGTATTGCTCGACGAACCCACCGCCCTGATCGATCGTGCAGGCAGACACGCCTTATGGCACATGTTACAAAAAACGTTGCAAGGGAAAACGGTGGTCATCGTAGAGCACCAACTAGACGATGTGATCGATTGGGTCGATCGCATTTTCCTCTTCAACGCACAGGGACAGCTTCTGTTGCAAACCACCCCCACATCGTTTGTACGCGACCGCACTTTGTTGCAACAACAAGGGATTTGGTACCCTGGAATTTGGGAAGAACATCGGCTGACACGCCCATCACGATCGTTTTGTCCTGCGAAACAGCCGACCATCAACTTTATCGATTTCGTAGCTTTTCGAGAAAAAAGAGCAGTTGCCCGCGTCCCCACGACCCAGATTGCTCCGGGATCATGGATCGCCATCGTCGGCGAAAATGGAGCGGGAAAAACAACATTGCTTCGTGCGATGATGCAGTTGTTGCCGACAAACGGGGGGATGTCGATCGATCACAAGCCGATTCGCAACGTGCGATGTGCTCGCCAACAGATGGCTTTCGTGTTTCAACAAGCAGAATTGCAATTTTTAACAGATTGCGTCCAAGAAGAAGTCGGGTACTTGCGCCCTCCTCACGATCCACTGATTGCCACGATGATGCAACAATGTGGCTTGGTCGGTATGGAGCAACAGCACCCATTTCAACTGTCTTTTGGACAAAAAAGACGGGTCAGCCTAGCTTGTGCGCTCATGGGGGGGCAAAACATTTTGTTGTTGGACGAGCCGACTTGCGGTCAGGATGCCCATCATGCTTTTGCGATCTTACGTTTATTAGAACGAATGCGCAACGAAGGAGCGATCCTCATCATGGCGACGCACGACCATTCCTTGATCGAAACGTATGCAACGCATCTATGGGAAGTCGTCTCCGGCGCTGTTGTGCGCATGGAGTGCGTACACAATAGGAGGAATGATGAGTATACATCGCATGACATGGTTGCACTCGGTCAATCCAACGGTTAAGCTCGCACATCTATTGCTCGTTTTTGTGGTGGCGCTTGGCATTCATCATCCAACGGTATTGGGCATCAGCGTCATGCTCTGGATCGGGTTATTGATCGGCTTGTCGGGGGCGCGCTGGAAAACGTTGATCATCTGGTCAGTGCCCCTGGCACTCTCCTTTATGTCCACTGCTTTTGGCATGATGGCCTTCGGACAAGGAACAACAACGTGGTGGCAATGGGGGTTGTTTCATTTCACGGAAGAAAGTGTCCTCCGAGGGATTCATTTGGGATTTCGGGCAATGCTCATCGGGTTGTCCGGTTTGTTGTTTTTGTTGACGACGTCCCCGATACAGTTGTGCTACTCGTTGATGCAACAATGTCGGTTGTCTCCGAAATTTGCGTACGCCTTTCTCGCAGCGTTCCACTTCCTGCCGATCATCTATACCGAAGCATTGACCATTCGCGATGTGTTGCGTATTCGGGGCGTACAAAAAAGCACCTTCCCTGGGGTGACCGTGTGGCGAAAGATGCGACATTATAGTGTTCCTTTGTTGGCACGTAGCATTCGCCACGCCCAACGCGTTGCACTCGCAATGGCGTCACGACAATTTGAACCCTCTGCGAAACGGACGTATTTTTATACCGTATCTTTATCACGATATGACGTGTATTTTTCGCTCCTGATGGTCGTCTTCTGGGTCGTGGCATGGTCGGTCGGGACGCTGTGGTCTTGGAGGGGCATTACTGACGTGCGTACTGTGGCATGATCCGTATCTTTGGTGCAACACCTACTCCCGCTCATCCCTTATTCTGAATAGTGGCAAGTTCTAGCGGTATTAATACTAAACACTGATTATAAACATCTCTGCAAAGGATATTTTTTGCGAGAAAACACCGTAATTTTTAACCAATAGGATTTCTGTATTCAAACCGTGTTTCGCACATCGCAAAAACACCACCTGTCCTTTTTTTGCGCGTATTGTATTGCGCACAGTGGGAACAATCTTAAGACGTTGCGCAGCAGGAAAAGAAAACTTGTCCCTTGTGCCGAATCCACCAGATTCAGTACATATATCGCATTCTGCCTGAGCGTGTACACAGGTGCCTTCATCGCCATGGGTGCGCACGCCAAAGATGGTGGCAACGTTTGGTTGCATAAATCACGCGCCCACACGCCAAGCTACAGTCATGGTTCACGCCATTACTTTGCTTTGTGAGAGGGGATTTCATGAAAAAGCCGTTATTGTCGCTCCTCGTCATTACTGTCCTCAGCGTATTGTTGACCGCATGCACTGCCACGCCATGGTCAATGTCTCACGGGATATCGCCTGCGGCAACCGTGACCCCTCACGCCACTTCCCCACAACCTGCACGCATCGCCCCGATTGTTATCCCGTACAGGATGGAACAGGGGCAAAAATTAGTACCGATTGACACTATGGTAAAAAAAATCGGCTTTTCTTATGTGGAGTTTGATCCGATGACGGGCGTACTCAAAGCTGGAGACACCGATGTGGTCCTGCGTCTCAAAAGCGGGTCGCGCCACGCCGAAAAATCCGGTGGTACTGTCGTACTATCGGCCTCTCCCAAAACCATCGACGGACATCTTTACGTTCCTGCCACCACCATCGCTGACTTATTGCAAGAAGAAATGGTATACGAACTCGATGCGGCTGGGTTGCGGATCATGCCAACGGATGCATTGCTAAACAAGGACAAGTCGTTGGATGATGCACTTCATTTTGAGGAAGAAACGGCGCCGACTTTTTATGGGGATATGCCAGAGATGACATCGACTCCGGTTGCTGCCATGCTAAAAGACATTGACATCGATGCCCTGATCGCATTGTCCCAAACGTATAAGGGGGTTCCATATTTATTTGGTGCAAAACCGTATGCCCAATCCAAACGGTTTGATTGCTCTTCTTTCACAAAGCACGTGTTCGCACAACACGGCATCGTTTTGCCGCGATTGGCGCGGGAGCAAGCGACGGTCGGAGCGACCGTGAGTCGCAAACGGTTGCAAAAAGGAGACTTGTTATTTTTTTATGTCCCAGGGCGGTTTAAATCGAATAATATTGTCGGACATGTGGGAATATATATAGGCGATATGAAAATGGTCGATGCAAACCGTGCGCCAAAAAACGGTGTGCAAATTCGGATGATCAATACGCCGTATTGGGAACGGACATTTCTGAAAGCAAAACGTGTGGCAATCTAAAGGGCACCTTTATAAACCGATTTGCAAAAAATCACTTTGCCGTAAACAAATGCGTTTTTCGCTTATGTTTATTAGTAATACTAAACACTGATTAAAAACGTCCATACCAAGAGCCCCATTTCACAAGAAATCACTGTGTTTTTTAACCAATAGGATTCCTGTATTCAATCAGTGTTTAGTATAAAATGCACTTTATAGAGGTGCCCTAAAGTTGCGGTTCATACGAAACACCTATGGAAAACATATACACAGCCAGCTGATTTTTGCGGGAAAGAAAAGGTCGTCTTAATCGTGGCGGAAAGGAGCAACCTTTCTGCTGGCGGATATGGGTTGAAATCGTGATTCGTATCACAAGGATGGGGGAGCACATCCCCCTTTGTGTGCGCATGCCAGCGATCAATACTTTTTACGAGCTTTCCAACGGCGAAACATTTCTAAACACGTGCGCACATGGATCGCTTCATCAGGAGACAGTGTTTCGATTTTCCCATTGGGGTAATTGATTTGATAGGGGATCATTTCTTCCTGTGTGACCGCATGCGCATCGTGTAATTCGTAGCGTGGGGGATCCGATGAATCGTCCACCAGATGATGTGCAGTGGAAAACAGCATCTTTGAGACAACGTCCAGTGTTCCCTCAGAAAAATTTGAGGGAGATCTTGAGGAGAACCCGAGCAAGAAATCCACTGTGACTCCAAATAATTGGGCAAAACATACGAGTGTATCGATGTCAGGGCGACGGTTGTCGTTTTCATATCCTGAAATCGTGGATTCGGCAAGATTGAGCAATTGACCGAGTTGCTTCATCGTTAAGCCGTGCGCTTTGCGCAGTTGTCGTATGGTTGTGCCAAAACCATTCATGACCTCACTCTCCCTACGTTATTATACCTTTGCATTATGCAAAATGGGAACACCGCAGTTTAAACTATGCAATATGCGTTGAATAACGGTGGGCGTTGGAGTAAGATAGTAACATACTGTGCAAAATGCAAAGTTTGAGGAGGGCAAGCGGTGGATAGCGTGCTACGAGAGATGAGAGAACGGTTGGGGATCACACTTGACGTTGTGGCGAAACAACTTCACATTTCACCAGGGTATTTGCATCAAATAGAGACGGGGCATCGGAGCATCACCACCAAACGTGCCGACGCCTTTGTCCAACTGTACAATGTGAAATTTGACGATTTGTTTGTGCCTGTGCGTTTTATGGTCAAATCGCAAGAGCAACTCGATTCCCCAATAGAAATGTGATGTTGTTTGACTGTTTTTTTTATGGTATGCTGTTCCCATGAAAAGTAGGTGTTTGTCGTGGGACGTGGGTTTTCTGAAGCATTTTTCATCCTCTTGGTCGTACTCGGTACGTGTGTGTATATGATGTGGACGATGAGACGACGCCGCAAAAGGGATCGCTCATGAGTCGCACACGGCGATGCCTTATTTTTTCCTCGAGTGGATGAAAACTCGAGTTTTTTTCTTTTTTTCGTGCATATCTCATACGAATTACATAGTGAAAACATGCGCACAGAGGGCTGTCTTTTGTGAGAAAGCAAAAGGCATTTTAACCGTTGCCAAAAGGAGTCGCCTTTGCGCTGGGGGATAGGGTTTGAAATCGCGATGCGTATAATCAGGTGAAACGGGATAAAAAACAGGAGAAGGTACATCGTGTTTTTTGTCATGTGCGGGGGACAACGAAAATGCAGGGTATCCGTGGTACGTTTGGCGTTGCGCATACATACAGTATTTTTGATGATATTTTTTGAATGAAGGAAGCGGTGAAGCACACGGTGGAGCATCAACCGATCGCCATCTTGGATTCGGGAGTAGGCGGATTAACTGTTGTAAAACAAGTCATGGCGCAGTTGCCCGACGAAACGCTGTATTATTTTGGAGATACTGCTCGCACGCCCTATGGCCCCCGTCCCCCCCAACAAGTGCGCACGTTCACCATCGAGATTGTCGATTTTTTGTTGCAGTTTCGTCCGAAATTGTTGGTCATCGCCTGCAATACAGCGACCGCAGTCGCACGTGATGCGGTACAGCAACGCACGTCTATCCCCGTCTTAGGGGTGATTCTTCCAGGGGCAAAAGCTGCCGTACAAGCGACGAAACGCCGCCACATCGGTGTCATTGGGACAGAAGGGACGATTCGGAGTCGTGCATACGAGACGGCCATGCAGCAACTCGACCCCACGGTCATCGTCCAAAGCTTGGCGTGTCCTGCGTTTGTTCCATTGGTGGAGCAGGGGCAGTTTCATACGCGCCATGCCCAGCGTATCGTGGAGGAGACGTTGCACCCGATGCGACAACAGCCGATAGACACGCTCATTTTGGGGTGCACGCACTACCCTTTTCTCACCCCTTTGATTCAACAGAGCATGGGGCCCAGTGTACAGCTCATTTCCTCTGCCGCACAAACGGCACATGACGTGCGTCTCCATTTGGAACAGACGAAGACAAGAGCCTCCTCCCATACACCTCATATTTTGCAAAACAATACAACGGTTCCGAGCAATCATCGCTTTTTTTGTAGTGGTGATCCAGATTCGTTTCAGACGATCGCCCAAGGATGGCTTGAATTGCCTGTGCACGTGGAGTCATGTCCACAATTTTCACAGGGGGTGCATACGCTTGAGTAAAAGCACCGCACGCACATTGCCTTACGGGTATCCCCAGCTGGAACGGCAACGTATCGCATGGCAACATACGGCACCGCACGTCCACACCGCATTGATTGGGCACAGTGTGGAAGGGCGGGCGTTGTGGGCGTTTACCGCGGGAAGAGGGAGACATCGTGTGGTCGCTGTCGGGGGAGTGCACGCCAATGAAGGGATCACAACACCGTTGCTTGTGGAGGCATTCAACCGATTGCATACGCACCCGTGCATGGCGCACGTGCGGTTGACTGTCATTCCGTTGCTCAATCCAGATGGGGTACAACGTGTGCATCGTCATCCGTGGGGTCACGCCGCCGACGATTGGAAGGCCAATGCCCGCGGAGTCGATCTCAATGATCAGTTTCCCGCCTATTGGGCTCAGGAACGGTGGCGTCGCAATGTCATGAAGCCCGGTCCCCGAGACTATGGCGGGCCATACCCACTGAGCGAACCAGAATCCCGTGCAGTCGCCCATTGGTTGGAAACACATGCGTGTGCGGTGCTGCTTGCCTTTCATTCCCAAGGAAGAGAAATTTATTATCATTACCGTGGACAACATGCGCCCGATGCTGCGACGATCGCACAACAAATGGCGCAACGCAGTGGATATGCGGTTGTGAACCTGCAAGGGAGTGATGCGGGGTTGCGGGATTGGTTTATCCATCGTTGGCAAAAACCTGCTTTTACGATCGAGGCGGGGTATGGTGTAAATCCGTTGCCGATGGCGCAACTGCCCCAAATGGTCACAGAAGGGACTGCAATGATCCAAGTGGCATTAGACTATGCCCGATCGAGCAAACCGTGAGTCGCATAGAAAATAGGAACACCTCGTGTCGTGACGCGTGGTTCGTGTAACTGCGATCGTGTTCGTACATAGGCGGAGGCCGTTGGGCGTCGTCCCATACAATATTACGTGACGTGGGAGAGGACGATAGGGATGTCGGCAAAGAAATTTTCGCGTTTTTTAGGCATGATTTTACGCAGCTATAAGGCGTTTGGGTGGTTGTTTTCACGCCGTGTTTCCCGCAAGGACAAAGCGTTGTTGCTCGTTCCGTTGGGGTTGTATTGGGTGCTCCCCGATTTGTTGCCTGGGTTGCCGTATGACGATGCGGCGGTGACACTCATGCTTTTTTATTGGTTCGTTCGGCGCATGGAAAAAAAGTATCCGTCCCGCCATGAAAAAGGAGCAAAATAACATGCGGCCTTATCCGATGGAGGAAGAACGCATAGACGAAGCGTTGTGGTCTCTTGTGCAACAAGCCGTAGTCGAGCACAACATGCCCTCGATCGGCATTGCGCCGTCCTACGGGCAGTTTTTGACGTTACTCGTGGCAATGTGCGGGGCGCGGCGCATTTTGGAGTTGGGTACCTTGGCAGGGTATAGCGCCATGTGTTTGGCGCGGGGAAAACGCGACTGCATGGTGACGACGATCGAACTGCAACCTGCGTTTGCGACGGTGGCAACACAAACGATTGCCAAAGGGGGATATGCGCACCGCATTACGGTGTTGCAAGGGGAAGCGTTGCCGCACATGGCGTCGTTCGTAAAAGCTGGGAGCACATTCGATTTTTTCTTTATTGATGCGGACAAAGGAAACTACCCGCAGTATCTGGAATATGCCATCGAATTGGGCACACCAGGAGCAATCATTGTGGCCGATAACGTTTTTTCAAAGGGAAGGACGCAGCAAGTGGCGTACACGTCGCCATCGGTTCAAGCATTGCGTCAGTTTTTGGTACAGTTGCAGACAGATCCACGGCTAGACAGCACGATCGTGCCAGCGTACGACGGGCTCGCCATTGCGCGGTTGCGTGAGTAGCCCATGCGGTGGGGCGGATACAACGGGCAGCGTATGCATCTTGGCTAGAGGGCATCTCTATCCCCTAGCTTGTTAAAAGTCCCCTTATTTTTCGGGAAACATGTTTTTGTGTGCGCATGTTTACGGGGATGATCCGAGGGATCGCGGTGCCCTGTATCAAAAAAAGAATGTCTTTTTTTGTATAAAACACGCCAAAGTAGGCAAGAGTAGGAAGGCGTAGCGAGAAGTGAACTTACACGCGCGCACAGAGGAGATGAGTCCGTGAAATTTGGAGCACATGAAGTCATCGAAGTGAGCGAAATGTTGTTGGAGAAAGTCAATCTTATCCAGCATTTGGCTTGGTACGAACAAGAAGCCCAAGACGAGATGCTCAAAAGCATGATCAAACGGCAACTAGATGCTACAGTGCAAGGGTACGATCAGTGGATCGCCTACACGCACGACGCCAGTGCACGCCATCGCATGCCTACACCCTTTCCACAACCAGAAGCGAGCGTAGAGCGGATCAAATACGGGTTGCGTCAACCGCAGCCGATCACGCCACAGACGACTGGGAAATTCAATGACTTTTCGATTGCCCAAGCGTTGCTTATTGCGCATAAAGCGTCTGCGACCCATCACCTCCAACGCGGACTCGAAATGTCCGATCCGCACTTGCGCCAGCTGTTCGTCAACGCTGCGATTTCGTGCTTTAATCAGGCGTACGAAACGTTTTTGTTTATGAACCAGCGCGGGATGTACCAAGTGCCGACGCTTGAGGCACAAACGACGCAACACCAACTACACACGTTCCAACCGGTGCACGGTCATGCGAGTGGATATGGCCAAGTTTCGGGACAGACGAGTAAATTTGTCCCCAGTGGGCAGCACAATCAAGCGACTTCCCCGATGATGAATCACGCCCCTCAGGTGCCTGTATACAGTTAGTATCCTCCCCCCTGTCTTTAAGATGGGGGGGTTTGTACGTAGGAGGTGGGGGACGAGAGATGGAATACACGCAGTCCGATGCGCCCCCTGTTTCATTTTCGACATAGGTGGTTTTTTTGGTCTCCCTACATCCGATTTTCGCATTGACTTCACCTGGTACAGATGATATCATTAGCCCCATTGAGATCATATTGTCAACTTCATGAGGGGGATTATAACGATGAGTGTAGCACGCGTAGGGAAACAGGCACCAGATTTTACGATGGCGACTGCTTTGGGAGATGGTCAGTCTTTTGGTACCGTGTCGCTAGCGGATTATCGGGGAAAGTGGCTTGTTTTTTTCTTTTACCCTTTGGATTTCACCTTCGTCTGTCCGACAGAGATTACTGCAATCAGCGAAGCGTATGACACATTCAAAGCGTTAAATTGCGAAGTGTTGGGTGTGAGTACAGATAGCGTGCATGCACATCGCGCATGGTTGAACACTCCGCGTGAGCGCAACGGATTGGGCTTGCTTCACTATCCTTTGGCATCGGACATCCATAAGACGGTTGCGCGGGATTATGGCGTGCTCATCGAAGAAGAAGGCATTGCGTTGCGGGGACTGTTCATTATCGATCCACACGGAGAGTTAAAATATTCGGTGGTCACCCATAACGACGTCGGTCGCAGCGTAGAAGAAACCATTCGTGTACTGCAAGCGTTGCAATCAGGGGGCTTATGCCCGATAAATTGGAAACCAGGCACAAAACACCTCGTTTCCAACTAGCCCGCTGCGTACAACATCCCAAGGCAACAGCGATGTTGCCTTTCGTTTTTTTTTGCATTTCGGAGGAGACAGTAAAAATAACGCGATATGCTAGGAGGAAAAGCCGTGAACGTCCCAACGACATATCATTATACGGCCCAGCACGAATGGGTGCGCATCGACGAAGGCATTGCTATCGTAGGCATTACCGATTTTGCCCAATGTGAGTTAGGCGATATCGTGTTTGTGGAATTGCCAAAAGTAGGAGAAACACTCCACAAAGGGCAAAGTTTTGGCAATGTGGAGTCCGTGAAGACCGTTTCTGAGTTGTATGCTCCTGTCTCGGGGGTTGTCGTCCGTGTGAACACGGCATTGGCGCAATCCCCCGAACAGGTCAATGCCTCTGCTTATGAAGCGGGATGGATGATCGCCGTTGAGATGAGCGACGAGGGGGAGCTGGCAACGTTATGGGATGCCCCGACGTATGCCGCAAAGTATGCACATGCGTAAAAATGAAGATTACCCCCACAAAAGAACGGGACTTTGGAGAAAGGGATGTTCACGATGACGGCGGTTGATCGCCCTGCGTGGGTACACAATCTCCGGTGGAACGGTGACCATGTGTTGTTGTTGGATCAACGTCTATTGCCGCATACGATACAATATCGGGCTGTGTATACGCCAGAAGACATGCGGGATGCGATCGTGACGATGCAAGTGCGTGGGGCACCCGCGATCGGCATGGCAGCTGCATTTGGTTTGGTGTTGGCGGTGCGTCAGTGCGGAGACGATCGCACACACCTGAAGACGGCGCTAGCGCATTATGGCAACGTGTTACGGGAAGCCCGTCCGACCGCAGTCAATTTGATGGGGGCGGTAGACCGTATGGTCGGGGTTGCCCATCATGCATGGCGTGACGAAGCATGGACGTGTGCTGCGATTTGCCAATGCTTGCTTGACGAAGTTTTGCGCATGCAACACGAAGATGCGACGACCAATCGCACGATCGGGGAACATGCGTTGTCTCTGTTGCATGCGGACGACGGGATACTCACCCATTGCAATGCGGGCAGTTTGGCGACCTCGTCTTACGGAACAGCGACTGCCCCTTTTTATGTTGCGCAGGAGCAAGGGTTTCCGTTGCGTATTTTTGCCACAGAAACGCGTCCTGTATTGCAAGGGTCCCGACTGACGGTGTTTGAGCTCATGCGTGCAGGGATGGATGTGACGTTGATCACAGATAGCATGGCTGGGATGGTCATGGCCCAAAAAAAAATACAAGCGGTCATCGTCGGCACGGATCGTGTCGCCGCCAACGGGGACGTCGCCAACAAGATCGGGACGTATGCGTTGGCCGTGCTTGCAAAAGCGCACGACATTCCATTTTATGTCGCTTGTCCCGCTACGTCTATTGACCTGCATACGAAGACAGGACAGGACATTCCGATCGAACAACGCCCCAGCGAGGAAGTCACACACATGCACGGCGTGCAAGTCGCCCCATCAGATGTGTGTGTATACAACCCCGCCTTTGACATTACCCCGCACGCCTTTGTTGATGCGCTCATCACAGAACATGGCATTTTGACGCCACCGTATGCCCCAAAACTCCGTGCACTGTGGCCACGACACGACGTGTAGTGACGCACTATTCATCCCAGTAGCTGCAACGTGACGACCCCCGCTAATGACGTGACCATGCCGATGGATTCGATGAGGCGCCACCGTTCGATGCCCATGAGACGGCTGTATACGACGATCAGGAGGATGTTCAACGCGACGACAGCCGACACCAACCCAGTCACCCCGAGGGAGAAGGCAGACACGATGCTCATCATCCCCCCAACGTTCGTCAGTCCAATGCCCATGCCGATCGTCACGGTGCGAATTTTTCCGCGGGGGGGGAAAGCGGGAGTGCGCTCCACGTCGTCGTGTGCACTGCGGTGACGCCACCATACGACAAAGGCAAAATACAATGTCCCTACGACGAATAAGACGGTCAACGTAGGGAACAAAGCGGCTTCCATGCGTGTCGATTGTTTTCCCAACAAATCGGTACATGCAAAACTGAGGCACGCCAATGCCCCCCACTGCGCCCCTTGTAAATCGTGCCATCGAATGCGATGCGTCGAACGGACGATGAGTACCCCGACAAAGATGCACAAAAACGCCCACAATTGGAAGACGGTCAACGTTTCCCCCCACAATGCGTAGGCCAGTATGACGACCAATGCAGGCGGCAATGCGCTGAGCAAGGCGATGACCGTAGGTTTCCCTACCGCAAACCCCTGAAACATAAACACGTTGGCGGCGATTGAGGTAATGCCCATCATACTTCCGATAAACCACACGTTTGCCCACGACTGACCGCTCCAAAGGGCGAGCATCCCGCTACACACCACGCCACTCAAAAAAACACCAAGCATCACCTGATTGCGATCCAAGCCGTATGTTGCGGTTTTCAGAAACAAAATTCCCCGTATCCCAAAGAAAAGGGCCGCAGTCAACGCCAATACGATCCACATCGTTCGTTCGCCCCCACTAAAATATCCAAAAATGATGTTGCATACGGAAAGGCTACCGCGATCACCCGATTTGTAAAAAATCATTTTGCCGCAATACGAAACACGTTGTTTCGTATAGACAAGCACATTTTTCGCCGATGTTTAAGCATATGATGCGCTTTATAGGGATGCGCTTTATAGACATACCCTAAACATATGTCTTATTATACCGTGTTACGACACGCATGACGAATCGATCCGCACACGCCCGTAAAAATTTTTTTGTACATTCGCTTGCGTTATCTAAATGTTTGTGCTATTCTATAAAAGTCGTGACTACGCCTGAATTAATAAATCGCATGGAGGTTATCTTATTCGTTATGAAGATAATTTGTCGTGCGTTTTTTTTCGTGAATACATTCTCGAGTTCAGGGCAAACTAAAGGCAATGAGTAGGAGGTAAGTTACATGCAAAAAGGTAAAGTGAAATGGTTCAATGCAGAAAAAGGCTTTGGTTTTATCGAAGTCGAAGGCGGCAAAGACGTGTTTGTTCATTTTAGCGCAATCGTTAGCGATGGCTATCGTACGTTGGAAGAAGGACAAAATGTTGAGTTTGAAGTCGTCCAAGGCAGCCGTGGTCCTCAAGCAGAGAACGTTGTGAAGCTGTAAGCTTTGCACGAAAAAGCATTGCTCCTCGCATGATGGCGAAGGGCAATGTTTTTTTTATGCACATCTCGTACTACTACGAAACACGGATTAAAAATATCGATGCAGAGGGATTTCTTTCGCGGGAAAGCAAAGAATTTTTAACCAATGGGATTCCTGTATTCAAACCGTGTTTCGTACTCGTATCGGTGTGCACGATACGAAAGGAGTGGGTACGATGGGGGTTGAGCTTCCTCACGCATGGTTTAATGTAGTATGGGGTGCTTTGTTTGCGGCGACGAATTTTGCGTTGTTTTTACTTTGTTACCGTTTGTTTGGGAAAAGTGGTTTATTCGCATGGGTTGCGGTGGCGACCGTGCTTGCCAACATCCAAGTCGGCAAGACGATCGAATTGTTTGGGATTGTGACGACGTTGGGCAATACGATGTACGGGACGATTTTTTTGGCGACCGATTTACTCCATGATCGGTATGGACAATCGGCGGCACGCAAAGCGGTGCATCTGGGGTTGTTCATGTTGCTGGCGACGACGGCAACGATGCAGCTCGCCTTGCAGTTCATCCCCCAAGCGTCCGATATGGGACAAGGGCCGTTGGCATATATTTTTGGTCTTTTGCCCCGGCTTGCTTTTGCGAGCATGACTGCCTATGTGGTCAGTCAGTATTTGGACGTGCGTCTGTTTGCGCGCATCCGCCGACGTTTTCCCACACGGGAGCAATTTTGGATGCGGAGTGCGGGCAGTACCGTGTTGAGTCAGCTCGTGGATTCGACTTTATTTTGTACGATTGCTTTCTTGGGCGTGTATCCGTTTGACGTTTGGTTGCAAATTTTGGCAAGTACGATCGCCATCAAGATGCTCATCACGGCGTTGTCCGTACCCGTGGTGACGTATGCGCGCGGGTTACGCACGGCAGAAGACAGTCTGTTAGACGATGTGCCTTCTTTGCGTGGCCCTACTCCGTAAATCGCAATTTTCCAGCGTACGTAATCTTCACGTCGAGGGTTACATCGAGGGCATCGGCAGGCAAGGGACGCTCTCCTCTCAAAATGGAGGCATGCAACAAATGAGGTTGTTGGCGATACGCGTGCGTGCGTAAGTTGTATACGTCCGCATTGTATTTGAGTCCTGCGCGGTACGTCTGCATAATTTCTGCTTTGATCGTATCGGCAGCGCGTGTTTCGAGTGTGTGAGCCGACATGGAAACATTGGGCGGGAGTACGTCGATGCTTCCTTTGACCGTAATGTGTGCGGTGTACTGTTCTTTGACGGATGGGTTTTGCAGCGTGCGTGGGACGATGTGTGCATGGGGATACAACACGGCGAGCGAACCGATGGCGACATCGTTTTGTTGCAGGTCAACGCTCGTTTGTTTCGTCTGCGGGGACATCCAACGCAAGCCGATCAAATCATCGAGGGACAACCACCCTAACGTTGCAAATGCACGCACAACATACGCCCCGCTGAGCGTGAGCAACGGGCGTTTTTCCGCTTGTTTGCGCCAAACATCATCGCGAATCGCCAAACTCGGCAACAACGTTGTTGCATAGGGAGCATGATTTTGCAAGTCAAACACCCGCACAGACAGGGGGGGGAGCATCGACGCATCTTTGTACGTATCAATCGGTTGAATCAAAATCGAAGACAGCGGGGTATAATCAAAGAGGGCATTCGTCACAAACAGTTTTTCGAATGGTTCACTCGTTGCGTACAGCACGCTGTTCATGCGGATGTCACGCATGCGTTTGAGGTAATCGAGGACTGTTTGCATCGGCTGGGGGGCACGCAGTAACCGCTCGTGAAACACGAGTGCCGCCACATGGTCCCAAAACAAATGTTCCTTCACCGTCTGATGCAATTTACGCATCGCTTGTTCGATGTGCTCACCTTTTTCAGTGCCGACCCATGTCGCAGGTTCACGGATGCTTTGACTTTCCGTTTTGGCAACTTGAAACAGGTCGATGAGTTGCGCATATACGACGATGTGTTCATCGACATAATCAAATCCAATTGTTGACGCATAGACGATCGATTGGATTTCTTTCATGTCCCAGCATCCGCTCACACTCGTCATGACGAGTAAAAGGGCCACATACTTTTTCCACCGTCTTTTCATCGATTCTCCCCCCCCCCTCTATGCATAAAAATGAGGTTTCCTGTGAATTCGCCACTTTTTATTGTCATCCCGCTTGTCCTCAGGAAGAACCGAGTTTAGAGACCGGAGAGGACATGTACACACCAAAAGAACGTTGGGCACAAAAATAGGAGACGGCAACATACAGCCCGATGAAAAAGCCGAAAAATCCGAGGACGGCAGCCAAAGTTAAGATGATCCAGCGCAACCAGCTGATTGCCGCCATAATGTCTTGATTTCCGAGCGTAAACGTGGCGACAGCCGTGATGGCTGCGATGACAAGCAATGACGGAGAGATGAGTCCAGCGCGGATCGAAGCGTCCCCGATAATAATCCCCCCCACGACCGTCAGCGTTTGTCCGATATGTTGTGGCAAGCGAACCCCTGCCTCACGGAACAACTCAAACAACGTTAAGATCAAATAAATTTCCATGGTAGCAGAAAATGGCAATCCGGTTCGTGTGACCGTAACGGTCGCCAGCAATGCAAAGGGAAGTTGTTCTTGGTGGAATCCGACGAGGGCGGTCCAAAAACCAGGGAGCAACAACGCGATGATCGCACCGAAGATGCGCAATGACCGTCCGAGCAAGTCGACGGTATATTTAGGGAAATGGGCATCTTCTGCCACATTAAACTGTTGGATCAGCGTATTGGGTGCAAAGCTCACAGAGGGATTCCCATCGACGAGCAACACAAATTTTCCAGCGAGCAACGCCTCTGCAGCCAAGTCGGGACGCCCCGTATACTGGTATTTGGAAAACAGGGAACGAGGTTGTAGGCGGTTTTCCAACTGTTGTGCCGTCAAAAGCGACTCGCATTCGAGCGTGCCTAAACGGTGTTGAATGTCTTTTTTTACTTGCTCGGTAATCCGGTGTTCTAAATACAGTAACGCCACTTTCGTTTTGGTCAGTGTACCAATCACATGTTGTTCGCATTTGAGCTGTGTCGTAGGCAATCGTTTGCGAATGAGGGCGATGTTTACCTGCAAGTCCTCGATAAATCCATCTCTGGGTCCCCGCAACGACACTTCAATATTCGAATCACTCGGCTGTCTTTTTACATCGGCACGCAAGGCAAAATGATAAAACGCTTGGTGTCGCACGACGTAGAGAAATACGTATCCTTGGAGCAGCTTGTCCATGCACGCAGGGTCCGCAGTACACACGTCGGTACGCACGATAAGCGGGGGAATGTGCGCGTTGTCTGTCTCGGGTTCGCTTGCGGTGAGGAGGTATTGCACGTGCGAGGACGTCATCCATTTTAATACGGTTTGCGCATCACATAATGCGGTATTGTAGAGGACATACACATCATAGGCAAAGGGATGGTCCGCCGACGTTGCGGTGCGCATGCCTTGGATGACACAATCTGCGTGCGTTTGGATTTCTGCATACAATTGGACGATGGGCTCGGGGGCGTGTGTCAAATCATCTGACAACAGGGAGGTGTTTTCGGGAACATTCAAGCGGATTCACTCCGTTTCAGGGACCTTTTTTTGTGGAGCTCCACCCATGCACAGCCCCCCCCTAATATGCCCAATATGCCGACGATGTATAGAAGGGAGAGGGGAATATAGTGAACCATCCAAGCCGTAAACACAAGGTCTGTTTGCGGAATCCACGCCAAGGAAATGGTACAGACAACGAGCACACCAAGCAAAAAAGGCGAGATGCGTGTCGTCGTGTGTTGGCGTTTGGACAGATCAGCAATGAGGAACCAAGCGAGCGAAATACGCAAAAATGCACCACTGAGCCATTGGAAAATGGCGAGGAAATCCGTATGGCTAATGTATCGCCCCACCCGTAGCAATCTCCATTGTTCATAAACGGGAAATCGTTGTTTCATCGCTTCCCACGGCCCAAAAGACGCAATGGCGGCCGTCGTCGGCCCGATCGCCAACGCACTAATGAGCGCGGCAAAGACGACCCAATGCCACGACTTGATTTCCCCGCGTGCATGGTGCGCGAGCAACAAAATGAAGAGGAGCTCACACAATCCTGCTAGGGCGAACACCGCACCATCCCACACGGGACGTACACCGTGTTCCAAGAAAGGCAAGAGGAGTGCGTAGTCTTTTTGCGATAAATTTCCAATTCCCACAAAAAAACCGAGCGTACATACGATCGGCAATAAAATGCCTGTCACAATCACCAGCACGCGCAATCCGAGGGCTGCGGAATAGGCACACGTGAGCGCAAAAAATATCGTCAACACACTCACAGGGGTGAATGTCAAAAAGGACACGTGCGCCCAATGAATGACATCGCGCATTGAAATGGCGGCCGTGACGAGCAACCACAAAATCAAGGCGATACGAATGACCACGTCCCACCGCCCAAAATGACGGTAAATATAGGCAAGAATGCCTTCTTCTCCCGCTACCTTTTGTATGCGATGCATGAGCCAAAGGAGTGGCAACATACAGCCGAATGCGACAACAATGGACAGCCAGCTGTCTCGTCCACCTTTGAGCAAAATGTAAGGAATGAGCAACACGTGCACGTTGATGGCAATGGAGATAAACGCCACGAGATACACTTGGAAGGGGGTAATGATTTTTTTCATCGTACGCCTCGCAATCGGGTGGCCAGTTCACGTACAGGTAGGATGCCCGCAATTCATCAGGGCTATACGTCCGATGAGTATGCCTCCCTAAATAAAGTAGCACCGTGCGGGTGTCTGGCATAGGCTATGGGTATGCATACACGAAGGAGGAATCAAGATGAACGGATATGTGGCATATCCTCGCATGTATGACCCGTATGGCATGATGCGTTATGCGGAGGCGGATGAAGCATTGGCGAGCGAAATTGAACGTGCGGTGCAAGGGGAATACCATGCGATCACGTGTTACAAACAGCTCATGGAGCTTGCGCCGAGTGCGGCAGAACGCAGTCAGATCGGGGAGATTATTGCCGACGAACAGCGACATGCACAACAGTTTAGCAAAATGTTCACGGTGATCACCAATCGGCAACCGACGTTGCGTCAAATCGAGGAATGTCCCAAAACGTATCGCACTGGGGTAGAAGCCGCCTTGATTGATGAGCAAAAAACAGTAGACTTTTATCGCGATTTGGCGGAACGCACCGTTTCTCCCCCGATGCGGGAGATGGTATTGCGGGCAGCAGCAGACGAACAAAACCATGCGGTATGGTTTTTGTATTTTTTACACCGCATCGCTGCGTCATCCTAATACTAAACACTGATTAAAAATGTTCATACAAAGGGGCCCATTTCACAATAAATCACTGCGCTTTTTAACCAATAGGATTCCTGTATTCAATCAGTGTTTAGTATAAGTCAAGAAGACGCTTTTGTCGCCCGCAACAATACGCTACGGCTATGGGCGTAGTACGTCTCGATGAAATCCGTGTACGTGCGATTCATCGCCCATAGATCGGGATCGAGCAAAGCCCCTTTGTCCATGCCGTCAAAAGTGTCGACAAAGGCGGTGTTTTCCGCCGTAAAGTGTGCGTGGAACGGTTCATTTTCTAACACCACTGCGCCAGCGAATCCGTGTGTGGTCAATTGTGTAAGCCATTGGGAAGCAGTCAACAACTCACACATGCCCAATCCATGCAGGAGCGGGTTTGTTTGTGCAGGGGAAAGTGGTTGATCGACAGCGAATTCACGATCGTACAGCACGCCGTGGGGACGCAACACGCGGGCATATTCCGAAATGGCTTCATGGGAAGGGGTAAAGTTGGTGACAGACTCCACGAAGACGACATCAAACGCGTGGTTTGCAAAGGGCAGGGCGCACGCATCCGCTTGCATGATCGTGACCGGAAGCCCCATTTCTTGGACACGACGCTGTGCTTTGTGTACCATCCGTGGATGGTTGTCTACCGCCGTGACGTGCAATCCCAGCGAGGCGAGCAGGCACGCAGTACGTCCCGTCCCACAGCCGACTTCGAGCACGTGAGAAAGAGGGGGGATGGGGTGTTTTTGCAGTTGCAACAGCGTCGCTTCGTAGCCCCCTGGATGAGCATTCCCCAGACCGAGCGTCGCAATCATGTCAATGTAGTTCATCGCCTTCGCCCTTTCATCACAAATTGGGGGCATCATGCGTCCCCGCACACAGGCGAGGACGATGTGCCATACAAAGGGAGACGGTTTTCTTTAGATGAATACGCCAGCACTTACGATGATTACGAGCAAGATGAACAATACCAATGCGAACGCTGCCGAACGTGCGTAGCCGTAGCCTGCAACTGCACTCATGACGGTCACCTCCTTCGTGGTGGGGATACCCTTACGATATGCCACCGTGCAAAAACGTCATGGGCAGAAGCACTCCTTGAAAGGCCTATCTTTTTTGTCGTCGTCGTAGGGAGAAAGGGGGCGTTGTGCAAAAAGGGAAGGCGCAGAAGAAGGGGGAAACACAGGCATGACGGATCTCTATCGCATAGTTGAAGAATTTGTGCATATTCACGCACCGACGTGTGCGCTTGCCGTATGGGGGGGAAGTGCGAGTCGCGGGCAAGCGACTCCGCATTCGGATTTGGATGTTGTGCTGTATACGCCATGTGCCCAAATGCAACCGATGCATCGTACGTATACGTATAAACAGTGGACGATTGAACAGTTTGTGCTTGATGACGAGACGTATCCTGCGCTCTTCGCTGTGGGTGTGCAACAAGCGAATCCAACGCTACAACGGATGATTTCTGAAGGCGTCGTCGTGGTTTCCCGTGGAGACGAGGCGAAAAAAATATGCGCAGAAGCAGAAGCGGACCTCGCATACGGCCCATTGCCATGGACGAATGCCGAGATCGACCATGCACGGTACGTCTTGACGACGTGCTGGGACGATGTACAGAGCAGCCGTTCGACGATGGAACGGTGGATTGTTGCGGGGAACATGCTGCAACACGTATGCGTGTTTCGTTTAAGGACGTGTCGACAATGGATTGCGGAGGGAAAACATTTGTGGCAACGATTTTCGCACGGGTTTCCCCATGAGGCAATCGAACTGGATAAGGCGTGGAACACACTGGACAAAATGGGCGATGTGACCCCATTGGGGGCGTATGTGCAGGCGGTGCTCTATCCGTATGGCGGCTGGTTGCGCGAGGGGTATGCGCAATAAGGGCGAAAGTGTGTGGAGGGGGCATCATGGTGACCGCTTTGGTTCCGTAACAGGGATCGAGCGGTTTTTTTTGTTGTCAATCGTGGGGGTAGATTGTAAGCGTCAACCCTTTTGTAGAAGGTAGTGTGCATCGTTCAGTGATATTTACATCGTTTTTATTTTATACTATAATGGAAAAACAAAAAAATGTGTATGAAAAGGAGGGAATGCGCATGTTTGTACGGACAAGCCAGCCAACACGTATTTCATTTTCGATGCATCTCATATGGGCGTGCGGTGTGTTGGTACTCGGATGCATGCCGCAGCCGATGCTACTGCATGCAAAGAGCATGCCCTTGAAAAGCGTAACCTATCAAAAAATCAAAAACAACAAAGGAGTATCGCTTGAAAAACCGATCGGTACCGTCATCGCACACATAAAACAGCCAAATATAGCCTATCCAGCACGAAAACCATACCGGTTGATTGCAAAATGCGATACGTTGCGTGTGTGGATTCCACCGAATAGTCCGACACCGAGCGTGAAACACTTGGAAGATTTTTGTTGGCATTACGTTGTTCATGATGCGAATGGGGCAACCCCCAATCGCATTTCAACGGTCGTTTCTGCACCAGTCGATGTTGTATTCACAGAATTAAATAACGACAATACAGCTGGGGTGGGGGGGCAGTATACAGAAGAAAACCAGACCGTTTGGATCCAATGCAAAGAAAAAGAACATTGTATGGATACAAAGAAAAAAAGAGCTGTGGTTTCTACGGTGCTGTTCCACGAATTGCATCACCTGAGACAAGACATTTTATTGTGCGGGAAAAACAAAGAAGATCGCTGTTATGCGGAATTTTATAGGTATTTTACTGGGTTGTTGGAAGGGGGGGCTGGTTATGAGCAATATCGAAGATCCGAACGGAATGATGTAGCCATTGTGAATACGGGAATTCCTGATGAAAACCCAAACTGTGTATCTGCTTTTTCACGGGGGGATTACGAATGTGCGACGTTTGTTCTCGCAAAGCTACATCAGCTGTACGAATTGAATAAAAAACCAGACGTAGCCAGTGAAGCATACATGGAAATTTTCATTTTGAAAAAACTGATGAAAACACGTAGTTTTGTTTTGGGAGACGTGATTGCACAAATTTTTCGAGAAAATACGACGTTATCATATCCGGTGAAACTGTCTGTCATCGAAGGAAAAGTCAATGTGGCGATGGTGGAAATAATAAAATCAGGAAACAAAAATCGCAAAAAAATAGCACAGGATATTTGTAAACACCCGGATTTGCCGAATTACCAGCCGTATTTGCCGTACTGTCCTAAGAAGCGGTGAAATGCGCATGCGTGAACCGATCATGGAAAACAAGCGTTTTACAAAGTGCATGTGTGGTGTGACATGTAACCCGCTATTAAGCGCATCATACAGATAAACAGCAGCAAAAAACATTTTTTACGGTAAAGTGATTTTTTATAAATCAGTTTTATCGAGGTAGTTTACAGCCGTGCAAAAGCTTTTTCGATGCTGCGTAAAGTCGTGTCGATGTCGTCTTGCGTATGGGCAGCAGAAACGAACCACGCTTCGTAGATCGACGGCGCAAATAAAATGCCTTCGTCTAACATAAGATGAAAAAACCGTGCGTATGTAGATGGATTGGAACGTTGTGCGTCTGCGTACGAACGGATCGGTGGGGCACAAAAATGAATCGAGAGCGCCCCTCCAAGGCGCAGAACCGTCAACGGAATGCCATAGGCGTGCGCCAGCGTGTTAAATCCTTGTGCGAGCTGTGCCCCGAGTGTCGCCATGTGTGCGTACGTGTTGGGGGTTTGCAACTGTTGCACACAGGCGAGCCCAGCGGCGATGCTCAGCGGGTTTGCTGCATGGGTGCCTGCTTGGTACATCGTGCCCAGCGGTGCGACATGCGCCATCACCGCAGCACGCCCCCCGTAAGCCCCAATGGGAACCCCACCCCCGATAATTTTGCCCAATGCCGTGAGGTCGGGGGCGATGCGTTCGGGATGAGGCAACCACGTTTGTGCTCCGCCCCAATGAAAACGAAAAGCACTGATCACTTCATCATAGATGACGAGTGCGCCGACGTGACGCGCCATCGTACAGAGCGATTCAAGGAAACCAGCTTCGGGCGCGACGATGCCAAAGTTACCGACGATCGGTTCGATCAGTACGGCAGCGATTTCCGTGCCCCAGCGTGCGAAGACGTGTTGCAGTGCTGCCCCATCATTAAAGGGGACGGTGAGGACGTCTGTAGCAACCCCCGCAGTCACCCCTGCACTATCAGGTACTCCGACAGTAGCCGCCCCCGAACCCGCAGCGACCAACACCGCATCAGCATGGCCGTGGTAACACCCCGCAAACTTCACGATTTTTGTGCGTTTCGTGTACGCGCGTGCGAGGCGAATGGTGGACATGACCGCTTCTGTTCCTGAATTGGTAAAACGCAACTGTTCCATCGAAGGAATCGCCTGATGAAGCAAGCGAGCGAAGACAACCTCGTAGGGATGTGGCGTTCCATAGACGACCCCGCCTCGTGCGGCCTCGGTGATCGCCTCGGTGATCGCCTCGTGACCATGCCCCAAAATAATCGGGCCGTATGCCGCCAAATAATCGATGTACCGTTTGCCAGCGACATCCCATACGTAGGCACCGTGTGCCCGTTGCATATAGAGGGGGGTTCCTCCGACCGCATGAAACGAGCGGGACGGGCTGTTGACGCCCCCTGCGATGCGTGTCAGCGCCTCATCAAACCAAACTTTCGATAAGGTGTGGGATGGATTTTCGTCATGGGAGGCATTTTTGTACATTGCATTTCCTCTTTTCTGTGAAAAATGGTCGTTATTTCATCATCATGCACGTGCTACGGGGGAGCCATATTATGTATGAGAGGGGGTGTTGCTTTCGCAGAGGCATACGACGTGGTAAAATACGTCATGCGATATGTATACGAATCACGATTTTAATACAAGGAAGCCCGCTGTGCGGGTATGTTTTATGTGAATCGCACTTAAGGTACGCGCATCGCATGCGCGTACGGTTTCCCAAAGGAGGATATTATGCAGGCAGCCATTGAAGTCGAACAGCTCAATAAAACGTTTCGCCTGCACCACAGCCGCACAGGATTTCGGGGGGCATTGCGTGATTTATTTGATCGACAGTACAAAACGATCGAAGCGGTCAAGAATATCACGTTTTGTATTCCCGCTGGTGAAATATGTGGGTACATCGGCGAAAATGGCGCAGGAAAATCCACCACGATCAAAATGCTCACCGGCATCTTAGTGCCGACATCGGGGAAGGTACAAGTCAATGGATACGTCCCCTATGTGCAACGTAAAGTGTTTTCCCGCCATATCGGGGTCGTGTTTGGTCAACGCAGTCAGCTTTGGTGGGATATTGGGGTGATCGAGTCGTTCCAACTGTTACGTAAAGTATACGGTGTAGGCGCAGTAGATTACAAACAACGGCTCGATGAACTCGTGGCACGGCTGGACCTCGCCGATATTTTGCACCGACCAGTACGCAAACTGTCTTTGGGGCAACGCATGCGTTGTGAGCTTGCTGCGGCGATGATCCACAACCCGTCCATATTATTTCTAGATGAGCCGACGATCGGCCTTGATATTTTGGTCAAAATGGAAATTCGCGCTTTTTTATTGTCACTCAATGCCCGCTATGGGACGACGATTTTACTCACGACGCACGATTTGCAAGACATTGAGGCGTTGTGTTCGCGGGTCATCATGTTGGATGACGGACAAATTTTGTATGACGGTGGGTTGGCGCAACTGAAAAATACGCTCGGACAGGGCAAAGAAATTCGTCTGCAGCTCAACACGGCTTGTACTACAGCACAGTTTACGCAATTGCTCGACACGTTGGAAGTCGACGGCGTGTGGGACCATGCGTGTGCCGTGCGCATTCGCTTGCCCAAAGGGGGCAACGTATCTGCGGTCATCGCCCATGTTGCTGGGGTGCTAGACGTGCGTGATCTCCAACTCGTGGAGCCGACGACGGACGAGATCGTACGCGACATCTACCAGCGAGGCGCAGTACACCAAGGGGAAGTCCCACGATGACGGCCGCCTATGTAGAGTTTATCCGCATTCGGTTTTTGATGATGCTGGCGTACCGCGTAAACTATTATAGTGGGATTGCGGTGTATGCGATTAACATTGGGGCATATTATTTTGTGTGGCAGGCGGTGTATGCGAATAGTGCAGGGACGATAGGCGGGTTTACCGCTTCACAAATGACGACGTATATTGCGATCGCTTGGATGGCACGGGCGTTTTATTTTAACAATCTCGACAAGGACATTGCACGAGAAATTCGTGATGGGAGTGTCGCCATCGAGCTCATTCGCCCGTATTCTTATCTTCTTGTGAAACTCATGCAAGGGCTCGGGGAAGGGTTGTTTCGGTTGTTGTTGTTTTCTACGCCAGGGATGCTCATCATTGCGTGGTTGTTGCCCATACAATTTCCGACGGATGGGTGGCTGTGGGTGCAGTTTTTATGGATGTTGTTCTGTAGTTTTATGATTAACTCGCAGCTGAACATTATCGTGGGGATGGGGGCGTTTTTTTTAGAAAACAACGAAGGTTTGATGCGGATGAAACGGGTGGCAGTCGACTTGTTGTCTGGACTCATCGTGCCGTTGACCTTTTTTCCGTCGTGGGCGCAACCAATTTTGGAAGCGTTGCCATTTCAAGCGATCACGTATTTGCCCACTTCTGTCATCACTCAACGCATTGTAGGTGAGGCGCTTTTTGGCGCATTTTTGACGCAACTGGCATGGATTGTGGCGTTGTGGGTGCCGATCATTTTGTTGTGGAGTCGGGCACGTCGGCGATTGTTCGTCCAAGGGGGGTAACGCATGCATACATGGCGCGTGATTGGGGCGTACGTGGTCACATATTGGAAAAGTAAATTGATTTATCGGGCCAATTTTTGGGTGGATGTGTTCTCGGACATGTTATTTTTGGTGACGAATTTGACGTTCATCTACGTCCTGTTTGCGCACACGAACGAACTAGACGGGTGGTCACGGGAACAAATTGTCTTTATCTATGGTTATTTCATGGTCCCTTGGGGCATTTTTTGTATGGTTTTTAATTTGTGGGATTTCACGGAAAAATACATCATAAAAGGCGAAATGGATCGTATTTTGACACGTCCCGTACACGCATTGGTACAGCTCATCCTCGAAAATATCGAACCATCGCAGTTGATTACGTCGCTCGTAGGGCTCGGCATGATGGGGGTGACATGGTCGATGATTGGCATCTCGTTTTCGTGGTGGGACATCCCGATGTTGCTATTGCTCGTCGTTGGATCCGTGATGATTTATGGCGGAATTTATTTGACGCTCATCGCCATTTCTTTTTTTAGCGATTCGCCCACAGGCATCATGCCCCTCATGTGGAACATCCAAAGCTATGGACGATACCCGATTACGATTTATAATACGTTGTTCAAAATTACATTGACGTGGGTCGTGCCGTTTGCGTTCGTCGGCTTTTACCCTGCCACGTATTTTTTGCGTAGTGATGCGTACACGTTTTTTGTGTGGCTCACGCCTGTGATGGGGGCGGTGTGCTTGTCTGTGGCGTTGTTCATATGGCACAGGGGAATTTTGCGTTATCGTGGAGCGGGGTCGTAGCAAGTGCAAGGAAAAATGAAAATATTGTGGTATAAAATACGCACGTGCAAAAATAGTTTGACAGAAAAGACGGTTTTCCCGTAAAATCAATGTAGAGGTCGAGGGATTTTTCTTTAAATATTTTTTGAGATTGCAACATCCTGCTGGAATCCCGTACTGAAAAAACAAATACAGAGGGTTGCCTTTAGCGGAAAAGGAAAGGCGTTTTCACTGGCAGGAGATACGCATTGAAATACGGATTCCCATCATAACCTCTGCATGCTTTCATCAGCAACAAGCGCAACTGTGTATAGAGATGGAGGATGTGACATGGGACACGCATCATGCACCAAAAAAGCCATTATACTTATCTTAATGAGTGCACTCTTGGTCACGGGGACACCGTTTCCTGTGCAGATGTCGACCGTGCACGCCAACACGACAGCACTCTGTTTGCCTCCGCAGAGCACACAAGCATCGGGTTCCACGAGTTCAGTGAGCACAACGAGTTCAGTGATGCAAGCGACCACGACAACGAATCAAGTGAAGACGAATACAACGCAGTCCTCCCAAGCCTCTCCGTTTATGGTGACGAGCATTTTGCCCCTCTCGCCGATGGTGGTGGCGATCGGCACCCCTTTTTCGGCACTTGTGTTGCCAAATTTTGTGCGAGTGGGTGGGACAAGCAATGGCACGCCAAGTCAACTTGACCTTAAAGTCGTATGGAGTGCTGAAGGGTACAACCCCAATGAGGTGAATGGGTATGAAATCCGTGGGACGTTTGTTGAAGTGCCTGCGCATGTGACCGTCGGGACCATGCGTCCGATGTACACCGTCCAAGTGCTAGGTGGCGTCGTCGTCGGCATCGCCGATGTCGAAGACGTGTTTGTGCCTTTTGACACCCCTTTGGACAAAATAGAGTTGCCCGAGAAAATCGCCGTGACGGTACAAAATACGACGAACAGCGGGGTCAAAGTTGCACAGTTGGAAGTGCCGATCACGTGGAAATCCACACAATATAACCCAAAAGAAGTCGGTCAATACGAAGTGCGCGGAACGTTGGCACAGCTCCCTCAGGGCGTCACAAACCAAGTGAGCAATTTAGAAGCGATCACGACAGTATACGTCAAAGAAAACATTGTGCCGCAGATCGAACAGTATTACGTAGACATTTTCAAACGAAAACCCACAGACGATGAGCGTACCCAATGGTTAAAATCGGGGTATGACTTGGGCGATATTTATAGGTTTTTGTGGTTGACTGAGCGGGCTGTGTTTTACTTTGGGGAAGTGGGCCCCGTGCAACAAGCGTTTGAAAGTGACTACGATACAGCCACCATCGATGTGGCATGGAAAACGAGCGAGCCACGCAAAAATATCGTCAAAAGTCTTGTCGAAAATCATTTTTATCGAGACAATGCATCCGTTGCAAAAAGTGATTTGGCAACACAAATTACAAGTTGGACGAACAGCGGGATGAACGTCTCCGTATACGAGTTGATTCGTCGATTTGAAATTCGCAATGCATTTTGGATGGACGATTCCAAAGAGCCGACAGAAACACAATACCGCCAATGGCTGGATGCTGGGTTGGGTGGACAAAATTTGCGTTTGGCCATTTTGGGCGATGAGAAAGAAGCGGCCATTGTTGAACCATTTAAGAAGCTATTCGGGCAATATCCAACGGAAACACAATTGCAAATGTGGGCCAAAAAAACGAGCCAAGATGCAATTACTATTTATGATCAACTCTATGACAGTCCAACGTACAAACAAACGAAATGGCATGAAGCAAACATTCGTACCTTGACTTTTAATAACGTATTTGTGCAATGGTTGAATCGACAACCGACTGAAGAAGAGTTGGAAGCATGGCTTTCATGGAGCACAACGACCACGTTAAAAAGCGATCAAATTGCTCCTTTTTTGGAAAAAACGGTGCGAGAATCGTGTGGAGGGTTGGCGTTAATCAAGGCGAAGTTTGTTGCACAAGGTTTGGCATGGACGGACGAGGATCTCACAGCAGACAAATGGACGCTCCAAATTACGTATCTCGTACGGAGCGTGTGGACACAAAACACCACGGAAGCAAATCGTTGGATTGAAAAATTCAAGGAATCTGCATTCTCGTATGAAGAAATGAAGAATTTTTTGACCGTAGCAAAGGGTGTTCAAGCATTGCGCGAGAGTACGGGCGACAAAAAACCACTGACGTTCGCTCAATTGTACGATTTCGTGACCAAACCCAAAACGACGGAACAGCTGTATGAAGAAACGGTCGGGGAAGATAAGGTAGAGTTTCTCAGACAATTTGTAAAAAAGAACAACCGTTATCCCGTAAAAGAAGAGTTGGCGGCGACTTTGGTCACCTCATTTATTCGGTTGTTGCCCCGCGCAGTACCGGGAGAAAAGCCACCGACACAGCTCGAAGAAATTGCGGATTTTTCAGGGACGGCGCAGTGGTCAGGAGATTTCACAGAAACAGGAGAATTTGTTCCCGACAAGGACTATACGGTGAAAATTTCGCTCAAAGCCAAAGCAGGATATACGTTGTACGGTGCGTATGTAGATTATTTTACTGTGGAAGGGGCGTACGACAGCGCATATGACTTTGAGACGGCAACGATCACAGCGAAGGTCACGTCTTCGAGTATTGCGCCACCGACAAAAGTGACGGCGACGATGCGTACAGATCATACGAAAGTGACTATCGGATGGAAACCAGTGCCCGCAGCGACAGGATATGAGTTGTATCGGGATGAAAAATTGATTGCGACATTCAACAATCCCGCTCAAAATTCGTATGACGATACGACGATCGAAGGAGGAAAAACGGCGTATTATCGGCTTAAAACGTTATACGGAGAAAAGAAAAGTGTATTTAGTGCGATGGCGTTTGGGAAAAAGCTGGCGAGACCAACCAATCCCCTTGCGGTGTGGGCGAGTCATTCGACCGTGACGGAGCTTCGAAGCCGGCATAGATTTCCAGGCTGTATCGGGTGTAACGGCGCCTATGTTATTGGGAACAACTATGACGTCGCTTGGCGATCAGATGAGTATGACAATCAAGTGACCCATTGGGAAGTGTGGAAACAGCAGGTGCATCTTGGTTGTTATGAAAATATCCAGAAGATGGACGTCGGCACACCTTGTTATGATCCCAATTGGTCGTTGCATGAAAAAGTAGACAAAGGAAGGCGTTCAACAACGGTGCGTATGTCCGGAGACGTCTATCTCGCCTATCGCTTTATGGTTGTCGCCGTCAATGCAGCGGGAAGCAGTACAGTGTTTACAACGGGGACGTCATTGCCAGTTGCACCAGGGGACATCGATGATGAGTATGATGCAAATCCCGTGGCGATGACGGGTTGGATGAATCAAGGGTACATGGGACTGAAAAATACGGAGAATCACCCATTTAATCCTTGGGCGGACAGACCAGATAAATACGGGTGGAGTAGCCCACTGCGTATTGTAGACGATGCAGGAGGAAATTTCCCACAAATAGTACCACTCGTGCTAGGAAATATATTGGGGGGAAATGGTGTTTCGAAAGACGGCATGAGCTGGGCATACAAAAACAACGGCAACGGAGACTATGTGTTAGATGCGAACAAACAGCTTGTCGGATGCAGTTATGCGGAGTGGCTTGCCAAAAGTTGTATAAAGTATGATGAAAATAAATGGTATTTTCAAGTGCATGGGGAGTATCCTCCTCCAACGACGTCTGGTGGAGACTAGCCCAGAACGTGACAAAAAAGAAAAACAAACATCCTGTCACGCATCGGTTTGACATTGCCGAGCATCCGTGATATAGTAATACATGTTCTTTCCCCGATAGCTCAGTTGGTAGAGCACTCGGCTGTTAACCGAGTTGTCACAGGTTCGAGTCCTGTTCGGGGAGTATCGTTCTCTGAGGAACATGTTACTTTTTGAGCCATTAGCTCAGTCGGTAGAGCACCTGACTTTTAATCAGGGTGTCGAAGGTTCGAGTCCTTCATGGCTCACTCTATGCGGTCGTGGTGGAACGGCAGACACGCTATCTTGAGGGGGTAGTGCCCATCGGGTGTGAGGGTTCAAATCCCTCCGACCGCATCCTCGTGCAATCTATTTCGACGTGTTACATTTACACAACACTTTTCCGTGAGGAAAAGTGTATTTTTTTTATCATAGTAAAATACAAGGATTATTTGTTGATGGACATCGTCATTGAGTGCGCAATATTGAGCATTTCTTCGTAGGGTAGCGCGTTGCTAATGAGTTGGTAGTCTTGCCCATCTGCTGTCCAGAGGAGTGAGCGTTGTTTTTCTCCTAAGAGGACGCCAACAGCGTCGTCTAGCACATCTGCAACCGTGCCGATCTGATGGGTAGACACGTTCGTTTTGGTGGCGAGACGTTGTGTGAGTGTGTAGTTGTATTTTCCCGTATACCGTAAGATGATGGTGTCTTCATGGGGAAGTGGAGTGTGTGCGGTGACTCCTGCAGGGACGTATTTTGGAACGATCAGATTGAGTGTAGGAGGGGATGTGGGGGGGGCAGTGGTCGTTTGCGTCGCAGGAGTGTTTTCATCGACAAGCGGAATTGCCTGCAACGAAAGACGTGTCATGTTGTGTTGCATGTCGAATATCGTGCGTTGCGTTTTGGGATTGAGTTGAAACGTTTTGAAGGTCACCCGAATGATGTCTTGGGCGTTCGTGTTGCTGACTACGACTTGTGTGGGCATGAGCGTTTGACGATCGAGCCAAATTTTTTGGCGTACGAGTGAGCCATTGTTGTAGTTGGCTGCGACATCGAATACATACGTTGACGGTTCTGTGAGCAATTGGGCGTTTGTATCAGACAAGATCGCCTGCATCAACGTTTCATACAAATACGCTTGCCCTTGCTTATTGGGCCAGTCGCTCTGGAATCGGAAACTTTTTTGGAGATGTGGGGTGAGGACGAACACGCCATCATTGTTCCGCAAGATAATTTGGGTAATGTTTTTTGTGCGGTTTGTTAAGGCGATGCGGTAAAAATGCGGTTGTTCAAAGTGCACAGAAACGTCGTACGTTTGGGGAGTTTTGGACGTGTAGACAGTCATCGTCCCTTCGCTCTGGTAGCTTTTGACGCTGTTGACTTGTTTTTCGACTTTTTCGGTGACGTCCGATACGTTTGGGGTAGCCGAACAGCTGGCGAAGATGAGTGCCATCGTCGTCAGGACAAAGAAGGTGGGAAGAGGCAAGCCCATGAAGTGATGAACTTTGGGGCGCAACACGGACAGGAAGCGAGATCGAAATGCATAGTGGCTGTTGTTCATCGTAGATTCCTCCTGCTCTTGTACACGGTCATGTTCCATAGTATGGGCAGGAGAGGATATTTATGCGGACGGGTGTTGGGGGAAATCCAACTAAAAATGTTTAGGGACAGGAAGAAGGCGGGGGGGTTGCTTGACCGATCGCTACTGCGAACGCCAATTCCTCCGTATGTGTAATCGTCAAGAGGATGTGAAACGGGGAGATGCCCAGACGTGCCCAGACGTCAGGTGTGATCGTGCAAAGGGGCTTTCCTTGTGCGTCTGGACAAATACACATGTTTTGCCATGAAAGCGTACGTCCAATGCCACAACCGATGAGTTTGGCGATCGCTTCTTTGGCCGCCCAACGTCCTGCGACAAATGCGACAAGACGGTTTTCGCTGGGTGGGGAGTAAGTCTTGGTGTGTGAGCGGGAAACACCGAGATTGATCAACGCTTGTTCGCGAGGCGTAAGTATTTTTTGGAGAAAGAATGAGGCGTGCTTTCCAGCGAGGATGCGTTGAATACGCACACAAGAAACAATGTCGCTCCCAATACCAGTGAGTGTGCTCATCGGCTGGGGATGCGATCGCGTTTGTGTGCGGAATGCGCAAAAAGACGTTCGAGTTTTTGGGCGATGGTCGGATCAACATACTTTCCTTCGAGATAATCTGAATTGTGTGCGTAGGAAATGCCGATTTGCGATTCATCGGTTTGCCCCGGCCATAAGCCAGCGGTAGGTGCTTTTTGGCGGATGTCTTCGGGGACCCCGAGTGCGGTGGCGAGCGCATAAATTTGTCGTTTTGTGAGCGTGCTCAGCGGGGCGATATCTACAGCGCCATCACCATATTTGGTGAAATAGCCGATGAGTGCTTCTGACGCATGGTCCGTGCCAACCACGAGCAAATTGAGTTCATTGGCGAGCGCATATTGCAACACCATACGCATGCGGGCTTTGACGTTGCCTTTGCCTTCTTGACTCAGGTGGCGAGGGAAACCTAGTTTTTTGAGCGCATATTCGGCTTCAATGGATGCTTCATCGACCGCTTCTGTGATGTTCATCTCCACAGTTTGTGTAATGCCAAATGTAGTGACGACTGCGCGACTGTGTGCGATATCTTCTTGTAGCCCATACGGTTGCAGGAGCCCGACCGTCTGGTAGTCTTGTTTTTTTTCGGTTGCGAGCTCATCCGTGGCGCGTTTGCATAAAGCAGTAGCCACTGCGCTGTCTACGCCACCACTAATGCCGATAAGTAAACCCGTCGTGCGACTTGCAAGGATGTATTGTTTGAGAAATTCGACGCGTTGGACGATTTCTTGTGCAACATCGATAACAGGTTTTACGCCGAGTGCATGGATAATGTGCTGTTGTGTGGTCATCATCCTCATCCTTTTTGCCGAGTGGTGTGTGGGGGCATCCTGCGTGTTCCTATTCACGATTCAAACCATTATCCCCGAGCCGAAAGGCTATGCCTTTCCGCCATGGGCAAAACGCCTTTCGCTTGCCCGTAAAAGGAAACCCCCTGTGCATATGTTTTCAATATGTGATGCGGTATAATCCAATGAGAAGCATAGTCGTATTGTACCTTGAAATGCTTCGTGTTTCAAATTTGATGGCGATCAGCATCCCCCAGCGGAAAGGATACGCCTTTCCGCCTTGGTTAAAACGCCTTTGCTTTCGCAAAAAAGGAATCCCGCTGTGGATAATGTTTTTAATAGGGATACGTATACATCGCAAAATTTACATTGAAAGAAGGGATTTTTATGATCGACATGCATTGTCATATTTTGCCGGGAGTCGATGACGGAGCCCCTACGATGGACGTCGCCGTGGAAATGGCGCGGATGGCGCATGCCGACGGCATTCATACGATTGTTGCCACTCCCCATTATAATCGCCATTGGAAAGTGGAACGACGTGTCGTCTTGGCGGGCGTGTCGCAACTGCAGCGCACATTACAAAAAGAACGCATCCCTGTGAACATTTTGCCTGGGAATGAAGTGAGAATTGAGAAACCTGCGTGGTTTGAAACAGAGGAAGAGCCATATTGTACGTTAGCAGACGGCGGAAAATTTGTATTGTTAGAACAGACGTGGGGAGGGTTTGAGCCTACAACGAAAACGGTGATCCAGCGATTACGAAAACGAGGCATCACGGCGATCATACCACATCCAGAACGACATGAATTTTTTCGGCAATCTCCCACTTTGCTTGATCCATTGCTCGAAGAGGGAGCGTGGTTGCAAGTGACAGTAGACAGTTTATTGGGACACAACGGGGTAGATGCACAAACGTTCGCCTATTTTTTACTTGATCAGGAAGCGGTTCATCTGCTCGCAACGGATGCCCACAATACAAAACGTGCGCCTCGCTTGGCGACAGGGTTTGTGATTGTCGAAGAGCGGATGGGGAAAGCGATGGCCGAGGCAATCCGACAGCGCAGTGCACAAGTCATTGCGTGATGGGGTGAACGCGTGAAGAAGGAGGTGCCTCCTACCGTGTATGGGATATGCGTGTATGAAAAAAACCTACCATACGGTAGGCACCATGCATCGGGGAAAAACGAGAATAGAGGAAGTACGTTCATTGACAATGCGTATCGAAGGCGTTCGTGAGGTTTGCGGCAATCTCTTCTGCAGATTGATTTTCAATGTGTTCGCGGGGAACAAAATGGACGAGTTTGCCGTCTTTAAAGAGGGCGACACTCGGGGAAGAAGGCGGTACAGTAGGTAAGTATTCGCGTGCTTTCGCAGTCGCTGCTTTATCTTGTCCAGCAAATACAGTGTACAAATGTGCGGGCTTGACTGCATGCTGTAATGCCAGTGTGACCCCAGGGCGTGCTTGCCCTGCAGCGCATCCGCAGACGGAATTAAAAATGAGAAGCAACGTACCCGTCTGTTCGTGTAGCACCTCATCGACTTGCTCAGGCGTGCGCAATTGCTGTACGCCAATCCGTGTGAGCTCTTCGCGCATCGGCAACACGACATCGTGCATGTACATATCGAAAGTCATATTCATCGTAAGTGCTCCTTTCATCCTAAATGAAACGTACTTCACAGCATGAGTATACCATAACGTGTGAGGGGAAGAAAGTCCGTGTTGTGTATGAACAAAACCTAGGGAAGTTGTCCAAAATGGGAATGGGATGCGAACACAAAAACACAGGGGTGCAGAACCCCCCCTTTGTTTGGAGAAGGGGCGGTGGGACCATGGGATACGCATCTTTTTCGTCATCAGCGATACGCAAGAAACCGACAGGTTTCCCTGTCGGAGTATGCAGGTAGCATGTGTCCAATTAGACGTACGGTACAGCATGGTTACGATAAACGTAAGATCGTAATGTGCGCAGAAGTTGTATTAAAGCCTCCTGTGACAGGGGGGGGACTGACATTGATCGAGGTGATCCCTGCATTTTGTAAGGCAAGTATGGTATTTGGCGATGTGGTCACAACGATGGTCAAACCAACCAATTGACACGTTCCTGTTGCACGACCGACAACGGTATACCCTTGGGGTATGCCATTCAAGGTAAGCATGAGCTGGCATAGCTCGGTGATGGAAACATGAAACATCACCTGATATGCACCGGGCACGGCCAGTTGGATTTGTGTTGGTGAGAAGGAAGTGATACCCGTAGAAGGGTGTGCCACACCACTTATCGGAAACTCAATGTTTTCGCCTACGGCGATCGGGGATGCGTTGTTAGGAGGCATGATCGCATAGAAGTCGGCAAAATCCAATAAGCCGGTAGGACCTTGTGGGCCTTGTTCGCCTTGTGGGCCTTGTTCGCCTTGTGGGCCTTGTTCGCCTTGTGGGCCTTGTTCGCCTTGTGGGCCTTGTTCGCCTTGTGGGCCTTGTTCGCCTTGTGGGCCTTGTTCGCCTTGTGGGCCTTGTTCGCCTTGTGGGCCTTGTTCGCCTTGTGGGCCTTGTTCGCCTTGTGGGCCTTGTTCGCCTTGTGGGCCTTGTTCGCCTTGTGGGCCTTGTTCGC
>JAULZZ010000116.1:0-1540 GCA_032117095.1 Paenibacillus sp. | reverse complement strand
GCTGAAAAAGAATAAAAACACGCCCCCTTCCAGCGACCTTCTTGACTTGCTGGGAGCGGGCGTGCGTCGTATATGCTATGGCTTCACAAACTCGAAATCTTGTGTGACGGTTTCATGCGGATCGTCAAACCGCCGGATGACTTCGTAGCGTGTATTGCGTTGCACAGGCACGTGCCCGACTTCGCGAATGAGTTGCAACAAGAGTGCAATGTTCACCTTGTACGTCGCTCCCGCCGCAGACACGACGTTTTCTTCCATCATCGTACTGCCAAAATCGTTGCACCCATAAAAAAGAGACTGTTTCCCGACCTCAGTGCCCATAGTCACCCAAGACGACTGAAAATTGGGAATATTGTCGAGCATGAGTCGTGCGATGGCGAGCGTTTTCAAGTATTGTTCCGGCGTTTGGCGTTGTACCGCAGACATGTTCGTATTTTCCGGCTGAAACGTCCACACGATAAACGCCAAAAACCCCGCAGACGCATACCGCATGTGCAAACAATGGTCTTGGGCATCGCGCACACGCAACAAATGCAAGACGCGTTCTTCCATCGATTCCCCCAAGCCAATGACCATCGTAGCGGTCGTGTTCATCCCGATGCGGTGGGCAGTGGACATCACTTCGATCCACTCTTCCCACGTACCTTTGAGGCGCGAGATGCGCTTGCGTGTCCGATTGTCCAAAATTTCCGCCCCGCCACCCGGCAAGGAATCCAGCCCTGCCTCGTGCAACGCAGTGAGGACGTGCCGGAGATCCTCGCCCGATACCTCGACCATTTTGCGAATTTCAGCAGGGGAAAAGCTGTGCATCGTGATCTGAGGAAACTTGACCTTAATTTCGCGCAACAGGGACGTATAATACGAAAAAGGCAAGTTCGGATTTGTCCCCCCCTGCATCAAAATTTCTGTCCCCCCCACGGCGACCGTCTCCGCTATTTTTTGGAAGATGACTTCATTTGGCAACACATAGCCTTCCTTTGAGCCAGGCGGGCGATAAAAAGCACAAAACTTACAATACACATCGCACACGTTCGTATAATTCACATTGCGTCCGATGACAAAAGTCGTCTGTGGCGCAGGATGCCAGCGTAACTTTATCGCATGCGAAGCACGCCCGATTTTTTCGATCTCATCACTGTCAAACAAACGCAGCCCATCTTCCATGCCCAATCGTTCGCCCCGCAGAGCTTTTTCCAGTATGTCGTCTATTGTAGACAAGGATACGCACCTCCTTATACGAAACACGGTTTGCATACAGACATCCGACTGGCTAAAAATTCCTTTGTTTTCTCGTAAAAGGAATCGCTCTGCATAGATGTTTTGAATCAGTGTTTGGTATTAGGTAGGGGGGGTTGTGCGCTCACTTAGAGCACATTCGAAGGCATGGGACAAATCTGCGATTAAGTCATCGACATGCTCAATCCCCACCGAAAAGCGCAGCAGTGCATCGTCTACGCCAATTTTTTGGCGAATTTCCAAGGGAATATCGGCATGGGTTTGTACGGCAGGATACGTCATCAACGACTCCACCCCACCCAAA
>JAULZZ010000115.1:0-1898 GCA_032117095.1 Paenibacillus sp. | reverse complement strand
TCGGGTACGGATGAATCAGTGAGGATAGGTTGTTTTTTAGAAAACGTCAAGATTTTTAAAATTTTTTATTTGCAACATTTTTCAGGAAAGTTCTTAACCTGTTGACATTGGTATTCAATCAGTGTTTAGTATTAGGGCACCTCTATAAACTGGTTTGTCAAAAATTACTTTACAGTAAACAAGCGGTTTTTTTGCGTATGTTTATGCGCATGATGTAGTTTATAGAGGTGTCCATTAGTATGAAATCGGGTTTCGTATCCAATCATATTACGGATAAAGTGAGGGGTCTCCCATGCAGGATTGGATCGTCGGCATATCTGGGGCAAGCGGTGCATGTTATGGCATTCGCTTAATTCAGTGTTTGTTAGAGGAAGGGATTCACGTGCACGGGATCATCACGGATGCCGGTTGGCGGGTGTTGCGGGAGGAGCATGACTGGGATGCGTCGCATCGAGAACAGACGTTACAGACGCATTTTGGCGGACGGCGAGGGCAGTTTACCTATTATGCCAGTGCAAATATTGGCGCACGTATTGCGAGTGGTTCTTTTCACACCGCAGGGATGGTCGTCGTGCCATGTTCGATGGGGACGCTTGGTGCATTGGCGCATGGGCTGTCTGACCAGTTGATCGAGCGGGCAGCCGATGTCATTATGAAGCAAAAACGCACACTCATTATCGTCCCTCGGGAGACGCCGGTGCATGCCCTACATCTCCAAAACATGCTCACCCTCGCACAAATGGGTGTACATATCGTTCCAGCAAGTCCTGGCTTTTATCATCGTCCTGCCACGATGGAGGAATTGATCGACTTTTTAGTAGGGAAAATTTTAGATGTGATGGGCTTGCCAAACGCGCTGTATACACGGTGGGGAGGGTGACCCGTGAGAAATTCCGATGAAGATCCGTTGCTTCGTAATCATCATCCATCCGTACGCTTTGGGAAAATTTGTTATGCAAACGTGTGGCCGTTGTTCCAAACGATCGATGCGATGCCACATGTCGTATGTACCGAAGCACCGCCCACGCAAATTAATCTTTTGTTACAAACGGGCGCATTAGATGGCGCTGTCCTCTCCTCATTTGCCTATGCCCAACAAGCCGATACGTTGTTCCTGTTGCCACACATCTCGATTAGTGCCACGGGAGCGGTTGGATCGATTTTGTTGTTCTCACGCCATCCTCTTCGTCAGGGGTTGCCTCAGACGGTGGCGTTGACGAACACTTCGGCGACGTCGGCACAGCTGTTACGCATGATTTTCCAGCAGCAATATCACCATCGCCCGCAATACGTGACGTGTCCCCCCGATGTGCAGAAAATGTTGTCGCAGTGTGATGCCGCCTTACTCATCGGAGACGAGGCGATTAAGGCCCACCAAGAAGGGCTTTTTGCCCATGTGACAGATGTTGGGCAAATGTGGTACGATTGGACAAAACAACCGATGACGTATGCACTGTGGGGAGTTCGTGCGTCGTTTGCCCAAATGTATCCTGAAGTGATCGATGCGTTGGCAGATGCGTTTGTGGCTGCGAAGACGATGGGGCGTACGTCGTGCATTGCACGGGCAGTACGACAATGCGGGGGGACGGTGGCGTTTTGGGATGCGTATTATCGGCAGTTGGACTACGATTTGACAGAGACGCATCGTACAGCATTGGGCACGTATTTTCAATATGCCGTAGAGTTGGGACTGCTAGCGCGTATTCCACGGTTGCGCGTGTGGGGATGCGATGAGGGATAAGCGCAGGACTCCTTTTTGGAGATTCCGAAGCAATGTCAACAGGTTAAGCGGATGATCTCGGGTACGGATGAATCAGTGAGGATAGGTTGTTTTTTAGAAAACGTCAAGATTTTTAAAATTTTTTATTTGCAACATTTTTCAGGAAAGTTCTTAACCT
>JAULZZ010000114.1:0-11085 GCA_032117095.1 Paenibacillus sp. | reverse complement strand
CAAACGACTTAGAACCAGATTTAGTGCGTGAAACACAAGTATCAAACCAAATATGATAGGTAGTGTAAATCTCGCCATACCGAACACACGGTGTGCCTTCTTCTGTAAGCTCTTCACGCTTAATCCCTGAACCCCTGTACATATCTGTTGCAATTTCCCCCAACGTCTTCCGCTCCACATCATCCCCAAACGTCAACAACTTGTCCCGATAATACGCATACTGCTTCTTCCTCGCTGCAAGCTCTGCTGTAAGCGCTTCTATAAGCTCTGCCGTAAGCGCTGTGAAGGTGTCTAGGATGCGCACAATTTCTTGTTGGATCGGGAGCGGGGGGATGGGGATGGTCATATCCTTTACGATCGACCAATGACGGTTATATCCCCGTGATTGTATTTCAAGACTACTAAAAGCATAATATATAAACTTGATATTAATTTCAGGTTTTGACGATACTAAGACCTTAGTACCACTATCGCCTTGAACAAATTTTGAATTCATATATTTTATCACTCTTGTATGGTCACCAAAAACAATACAAGGCAAAATCGGCGGAATAGCAGAATCGTTATTAGAATAACCTGCTATATAAGCCTGACTTTGATCAATAATTGGATATATACCGCTTTCTTTATAGTCCTTCTTTGCAACACTCTCCTTGGCATTACCACTAGTTAGCACTTCCCCCAACGTCTTCCACTCCACCCCCTCAGGGCATAGCTGTGCAATCAACTTTTGCAATGTACTCATGCATCCTCACCGCCTTTCTCAACGAGTTTTCTCACTTCTTTGTCAAAGTCGGAAACAATCCGTTGGGTTCTATTAAACCTTTCATATTGCTCCTCTGCTTTTTTTTGCGCCGTTTTCATCGAGACCTTGCCTTTATCTTTCAAAATCTCATATTTACGGAATGCCAAAAATGCATTGATACTCTGTGCAAAATCCTCCATTGAAAAGACATTTTCCCGTTCAATCAAATCTTCTACATAATCAAAATACCCTGTAATCGTTCTTTCGAGCTGTTTTATTTCTTTTTCGGTTAAATAATTTTTGGCGATCAGTACATCGGATTTGAGTATTCGCCCGTCAGGACAATTTTTCCACGTCGTGAGCCCCATATGCTCCTTTGTGCTGTCCGCCCCTTTTTCGATGATTTCTGCAGCCGTATGCCCTGTGATGGCATAATGAAATTTGTTTTGCACCATCGCATAAAAGTTTTTGGTTATTTCGGAATTTTTATCATAGTCAATGCTACACTCGGCAAAAATATCCGTGATTTGCAACCAAATGCGTCGCTCGCTCGCCCGAATAGAACGAACACGTTCTAATAGTTCTTTGAAATAGTCTTTGCCGAACGCGTTTTTCCCTTGCTTCATCCTTTCATCGTCCATTGCAAAGCCTTTCACCATATACTCTTTTAATACGTTGGTTGCCCATATCCGAAAGTTTGTTGCTTTTCTGGAATGAACACGGTAGCCAACGGAAATGATCGCATCAAGATTGTAAAAATCAACCTTTCTTTTTATATTACGATGACCTTCTTGCTGAACTATTTCCATTTTGGAAACAGTTGAATCCTGATTTAATTCTCCATCTGCAAAAATATTGTTCAAATGCTTGGATATAGCAGGATTTTCAACGCCAAACAACTGCGCCATGCCCTTCTGCGTAAGCCAAATGGTCTCGTCTTTTACGACTGCGTGTATAGAGACGTTTTCTTCTGGTGTATTATAGATCAAAAATTGCAATGCCCGATTCACGAGGTTACTCCCTCAATTTCTGCCACGATCGCACCAATCTCTCGCCGCAAAATGTCCTCTTGCGCCACGATGCGGTCAATCTCCGCATTGAGCTTGACCATATCCACCACCTCCCGCTTGTCCTCTTGCGCCACATACGTGCTCACCGATAAATTGTATTCTTGTGCGGCGATGTCGCGATTGGGTACCCGCTTTGCGAAATACGGCTCCGTCTGGCGACGGGAATATGCCGACACGATGCGATGAATGTGCTCCTCTGTCAGCTTGTTGCTGTTCGTCACCTTGATACATTCCCGCGAAGCATCCAAAAACAACGTGTCATTGTCCGTCTTGGACTTCTTGAGCACCATAATGCACGTAGCAATGGTCGTACCGAAAAACAAGTTGTCCGGCAACGAAATGACGCAGTCGACGAAGTTGTTGTCGATGAGATACTGGCGAATTTTTTTCTCTGCGCCCCCTCGATACATGACACCAGGGAAACAAACGATGGCCGCCACACCGCTCGTCGCCAACCAAGACAGTGCGTGCAAGACAAAGGCAAGGTCTGCCTTGGACTTCGGCGCCAGCACCCCCGCAGGCGAGAACCTCGGGTCGTTGATCCTCAACGGATTGGCATCCCCGTCCCACTTGATGGAATACGGTGGATTGGATACGATCGCCTCGAACGGCTCATCGTCCCCGTGCATCGGATCCGTCAGGGTATCCCCATGCCCAATATTGAATTTATCATAATCAATGTCGTGCAAAAACATATTGATGCGACACAAGTTATACGTCGTGATGTTGATCTCTTGCCCATAAAAACCTTGTCGCACGTTTTCCTTGCCGAGAATTTTCGCAAAATTCAGCAACAGCGAGCCCGAACCACATGCTGGGTCATACACCTTGTTGACTTCCGTTTTCCCTACAAGGGTGATGCGCGTCAGCAGTTCGCTCACTTCCTGTGGGGTGTAGTATTCGCCCCCGCTCTTCCCTGCATTGGAGGCATACATCCCCATGAGAAATTCATACGCATCACCGAACGCATCGATGGTATTGTCCTGATAATCCCCTAGTTTCATTTTTCCCACGCCGTCGAGCAGCTTTACGAGCTTTTCATTGCGCTTGGCGACCGTGGCACCGAGCTTGTTGCTGTTGACGTCGAGGTCGTCAAACAACCCTTTGAAGTCCTCTTCACTAGGCGCCCCCTGCGCGGACCGTTCAATGTTCCGAAAGACGTTCTCCAACGTTTCGTTGAGGTTGTCATCGGCTACCGCCTTGCTCCGTACATTCTCGAAAAGCTCACTCGGACGGATAAAAAAACCCTTTGTCTCGACCAAATCCGCACGCCCTACTTCTGCTTCCTCATCCGTGAGCTTCGCATAGTCAAAGTCTGTGTTTCCCGCTTCGTGTTCGCCACGGTGAATGTATTCGATCAAGTTTTCGGATATATAGCGATAGAATAGCATCCCCAGCAAGTACTGCTTAAAGTCCCAGCCATCCACGCTGCCTCTCAAATCATTGGCAATGCTCCATATCGTGCGATGCAATTCTGCTCGTTCCTGCTCTTTTCTGTGATCCGCCATCGTTTTCTCTCCTCTTGGAAGTTTTTTTACTCTTAAAATGCATTGCAAACCACCGACACATTCGGTTACACCATCTCCACCATCCCCGTCTTCCTCCCCCTAGAACATCTCCTTGCTATCGAAAAACAACAGTTTTGTTTTCATATACCAACAGCCGATCCTCTACGTGCCATTGCACTGCCCGTGCGAGCACCGTCCGTTCGATCATACGCCCCATTCGTTTGAGCGCACTGTGCGTATCCCGATGCGTCACACGCTGCACGTCTTGCTCAATAATCGGACCCGCATCGAGCTGTTCGGTGACGTAGTGAGCAGTCGCTCCAATAATTTTCACCCCACGGGCATACGCTTGCTTGTACGGATTTCCCCCGACAAAAGCTGGCAAAAACGAATGATGAATGTTAATGATGCGGTTTTTGTACGGTTCGATCAACTGTGGGGACAATATTTGCATGTACCGTGCCAAGACGACGAGATCAATGTGATGTTGCGCAAGGACGTCGATTTGCGCTTGCTCTGCATCCATTTTCGTCTGCGGTGTCACGGGAATGTGTACAAATGGAATGCCCAACGGGGACACAAGCGATTGCAAGTCGGGATGATTGCTAACAACGACCGCAATGTGCGCATCAAAGTCCCCCGCTTTCCACAGCCAAAGCAACTCTAATAAACAGTGATCCTCTTTGGATACGAAAATCGCCATCCTCTTTGGCACCGCCACTTGTGTAAATTGTACGTGCATCCCAAACCGTTGGGCAATGGGCGTAAACTGGTGTTGGAGGGTGTGCCACTGTGCCGCAAGCCGCTCCATATCAAATTCTATCCGCATGAAAAACATACCCCCTTCGGGATCGAGGGAGTATTGGTCAGACTGCACAATATTGGCACCTTGTTCATACAAAAATTGGGACACCACGGCAACGATGCCCGATTGATCTTTGCACACGATGCGCAAACGTCCCCGTTCAGGGGAATTCATGTCACCCATAGGCTTTTTTCGCACCGCCTCATCCGTTTCCGATAGGCATCCCTCATGTAGAAAAACCGCTACACCACGGGATGCCTTTTTGCAGGAAAGCAACAGTGTGCTCTCCGAATGTGTATGTGTCTTAAAATACGGATTCGTCCTGTATGTGCACTACCATCGATGAACATTCGCAAAAAAGCCGATCAACCGCTGATGAATTTGTTCCTCGTTCAGGTGTGGAAACCACTGTTGCGCAATCACAAGGTCATACAAACGTTCCATCGGTTCACGGGGGTCAGCTTTCCGAAACGCCGCATCTTCTCGCAATCGTTGCCACATTACATGCACCGTCTGCGTAGTCACCTCTTGTTGTGCCAGCCCATGTGCCAAACGTTCCACATCTGCAATAAATGTTTCACCAAGTCGCACAGGTACATCCCGCAACAAAAGCGCAATCTCCACAGGATACATCGGGCGTACGTCTGCTTTTTGTTTGCCAATCCACGGCGTTTCTAAGATCATCGGCACGTGTTGCATCCGCACATCTGAAAAAATACGCGCCATTGCCTCAAACCCGATCCAGCCAGCCCCCAAAGGCGCATGCCGATCTTTGGCCGCCCCGCACATGTTTTTGCTGTCGTTGAGGTGGAGGACTGCCAGACGACCCAACCCAATCGTCGCATCAAATTCCGCAACGACGTCGTCCCACGCCCCCACAATATCGTATCCCGCATCGTGCACATGACACGTATCCATACAAACACAAAGTCGCGCATCGTCTGCCAACAACGAAAAAATCGAGGCCAATTCTGCAAACTGACAGCCAATCTCTGTCCCTTTTCCTGCCATCGTTTCGAGAGCGATCTTCACAGGAGTGTCTGCGGTCCCCGCAAGTACTTCCTTCAACCCTTCTGCAATCCGGGCAATGCCATATGCGCGATCTTTGTCTGTATATGCACCGGGGTGGAGGACGATGTGGGTCACACCGAGCTGATGCGTACGACGAATCTCCTCTTGTAAAAACTGCACGGCAAGCTCCCACACCGTAGACTTATAAGAAGCCAAATTGATGATATACGGCGCGTGTACCACAAAAGAAGCCATCTTGTGCTCCCGCATCATCGCCCACGCCCGTTGTACCCCCGCATCATCGATCGGCTTTCGCACCGTATTTTGTGGGGCCCCCGTATACACCATAAACGTATTCGCACCGTAACTGTGTGCTTCCCGCACCGCACCGTTCAATCCGTCGTTGCCAAAGGACACGTGCGACCCAATCTGACGCATATTGCTCGTCCTCCTCCAACCTCACACGAAACACGGTTTGAATACAGACATCTCATTGGATAAAAATTCCTTTGCTTTCTCGTAAAAGGGATCGCCCTGCATAGCTGTTTTTAATCCGTGTTTCGCATCGTAACACAGCATCATTGCGCCACGTCAATGCACTTGCTTCTACACGATCGAGATGATAGCATAAGCCCAAAGAGGTGAAAACACATGGGCGTCACAATGAGTTGGTTACTGCTCACTTGGGTATTTCTCTTGCTCGGGTTTATGAGCATCGGCGGATACTTTATGTTTCGCAAATTCCTAAAAGTACTCCCCAAACAAGACGGAAAATCGAAACTCGACTGGCAAAACCACTGGGTCGAATTAAGTCGCCCCCTGTGGGACGAACAAACCATCGCTTTTTTGCATCGTCTCGTCGCACCCGTGCCTTCCGCATTTCGCGATATCGCCAGACACACGATCGCAGCGCGCATCGGACAACTCGCCATCGAGCGAAACGCACCCCACATCACACGGGAACTGTGCCTAGAAGGATACATCTTGGCGACACCGCGTCGCGACCACCGCTTCTTAAAAAAGTTCCTGAAGCAAGAAGGCATCGATATCGAATCATTCCGCTCATTGCTCCAATAATCGTATGTAATACTAAACACGGATTGAATACAGGAATCGTATCGGTTAAAAATCCCTTTGCTTTCTCGCAAAAAGAAACGCTCTGCTATAGATGTTTTTAGTGAATGTTTAGTATGAGGCGCAAAATTTCTGCGCCTATTTTCGTTTTTTAAGCAACACCTTGCGCACGGTTTGGTGAGAAATGCTATCAACAAATTGCAACTCCACAGCATAATCTGCCAACATCTGTAACGTCCATTTTTTCTTTCCTGGTGGCGGACTCGATTGCTTTAGTGCGAGTATTTTTTCTTCTACTTCCTCGGTAACTTTCGGCGGATTTGGTGGATTTGCCCGTTTTTTTCGCGTAATAGCACCGTCAATGCCCGACGTCACAAACGCTTTACGCACAGCATACACCGTATTGGCATTGATCTGCAAACGTTCGGCAATTTCGCGCTCCGTCAACGTCCCTCCTGCACGGTTTTCATCCGCAGCAAGCAACACTTGCGCACGACGGATCGTGCGGGCAGGAGAACGCCCTTTAGAAATAACTTTCTTCAACTCTTTTTGTTCGTCTTCTGTCAAACGCACCGGATACTTTACAGGGCGCATGGCCATCCCCTTCTTTCTCTTCAATTTTTATAAGGTGTATACCTTTGTACGATCCTCAGGGGACAAAAAGAGACAACAGTACAAGCCGAGACAAAAAACTACACGCTCAAGCGTAAACCACTGTTTCTTAGATAAAAAATGCTCGAGAATTTACCTAGCAGGCACATCGTACGCACTTCTCTCAAGGTCCCTATCGCCCTGATGCGGTCGGAGAGATTCGAACTCTCACACCTTTTGGGTACTGCCGCCTGAAGACAGCGTGTCTGCCGTTCCACCACGACCGCAAACGCTAAACAATATAACACCGTGTTTGGTTCTTGCTTTCATATTATCATAAACTATGTCGAATGTAAAGGGAACACAGGATGATTTTGAAAAATTAATGCGCGTTTGGACTCTTTACAATATGTTATCACGGTAATATTTTATATGCAAATCTGTTTGACGACCAGAGAACATTTTGTGTGCTGTCCTACGATGACTTGCAATGTTTCTCACAATCGCCTATAATACGTTTTGCTGTGGTCATTCGCTGTGCGCTCGTGGTCCAACGGATATGACGCAGGCCTCCGGAGCCTGAGATCGGGGTTCGATTCCCTGCGAGCGCGCCATTTTATATGCGTGCAACCGATGTATATGAATGAATGAATGAACGCACGCTGACATTTTCTTGTTCGATCGTTCTATGCCATCAGTTCTATGCCATCATAGAGAAACAATGACTTTATGAGAAACAATGACTTTAGGGCATCGCTATAAACTGGATTGCAAAAAAATCACCTTGCCGTACACAAGTGCTTTTTTCACTCATGTTTGCGCATATGATGCGCTTTATAGAGGCGCCGTTCATGCGATTCCGTGTATATGGCGATGTTGCAGGAGGGGGGCTTTACGATGAATTTAGTACCAATGGTCGTAGAACAAACCAATCGGGGCGAACGTGCCTACGATATTTACTCGCGTCTATTGAAAGATCGGATCATCTTTTTGGGTAGCCCGATCAATGATGTTGTCGCCAATAGTATCATTGCACAGCTATTGTTTTTGGCGGCAGAAGATCCCGAAAAGGACATCTCGCTGTACATTAACAGTCCCGGCGGGTCGATCACGGCGGGGATGGCCATTTATGACACGATGCAGTACATTAAGCCCCCTGTGAGTACGATTTGTGTTGGCTTGGCTGCATCGATGGGCGCATTTTTATTGACGGCTGGAGAAAAAGGAAAACGTTTCTCCCTTCCCAATGGCGAAGTGATGATTCACCAACCGCTTGGAGGCGCCGAAGGGCAAGCATCTGATATTGCGATTCGAGCAAAGCGCATTATTGGCATGCGCGATAAGCTCAACCGCATTCTCGCCGCACGTTCTGGTCAGCCGATCGAGCGTCTCGAGAAAGACACGGATCGGGATTACTTTATGTCTGCCTCAGAAGCGCTCGCCTACGGTCTCATCGACCAAGTCATCGAACGCCGTTGATGTTTTATCGCCGTATAGGAGATTGAAATATTCTTTCATCTGCCCCATGCTCATTTGGTATCTATGTGCCTTGCACATTTTTTCATCCGCATTCCTTCGTTGCCTTCGGATTTCATTCCCGCTATCCGAGCGCAACGAAAGGGATTTTTTTTATTTTTGCACGCGTGATTTTTTTGAAAAGGGGGGTTGTTTTTTTTTTTTTTTTTTTTTGTTACAATCATCTTATATCAAACAAGGGGTGCACACTTGTTTGATGGTTAAATTAAACAATAAAAATAGGGGGATTGATGTCGATGTTGAAAAATCTATCAAAGTCGAAAGTGCTACGTAAAAATGCTATCGTTTCTTTTTTAGTGGTAGGTTCTATAATAACGACAATCCCAACGGTGCATGGGAAAATGAATGTAGTATCAGGTGGATCGGGCGCATCAAAGACACAAAGTGCCATCATAGTTTCCACGGAAGCCATCGTCAAATTCCAGAAAGAATTGTCAAAAGAACAATTGCGTATAATCACAAAGGGACTGAATGCAAAAGTTATTAAATTAAAGTCACTGACGTACTCGGTATCATCATCCTATCATTCGTTCGAATCCATGAAGCAGTTTTTTAAAGATAATTACAAAAAAATTCCATATGTATATGTCGAAGAAAATTCTCCGATCATCGTAAGACCAATTCAGCCTGACCCTTCAAAGCCTGATCCGATCATCGTAAGACCAATTCAACCTGACCCTTCAAAGCCGTAAGCGTAAAATCAGCACCAAATCCAAGCACAGGGATGATCTGAGATCACCCCTGTGTTTAATCCATACATACGTGTAGACACACCATAGGTTCCAGCCCTATTTTGAGATAGAAGGATTAGAGATTTTTTTATACACGCATAAAATTCAAGGAAAGCGTTTCTCCCTTCCCAATGGCGAAGTGATGATTCACCAACCGCCTGGAGGCGCCGAAGGGCAAGCGTCTGATATTGCGATTCGGGCAAAGCGCATTATCGGCATGCGCGATAAGCTCAACCGCATTCTCGCCGCACGTTCTGGTCAGCCGATCGAGCGTCTCGAGAAAGACACGGATCGTGATTACTTTATGTCTGCCTCAGAAGCGCTCGCCTACGGCCTCATCGACCAAGTCATCGAACGTCGTTGAGGTTTCAGTCCCGTCATAGAGGAGATTGAAATATTCGACCGTCTGCCTCATGTTCATTTGAGGCAATATCCATTGCATATTTTTTCATTCACATCCCTTCGTCGACTTCGGATTTTATTCTCGCTATCCGAGCGCAACGAAAGGGGTTTTTTTATTTACGCGCACGTGAAATCCCTATAAAATAGTTTTTAAAGTAAAATTATACAGTTTAAACTCCAAGTCAACAGGTTAAGCAGATGAGTCAACAATTGAGTTTTTAATGGTAGTGAAAATCGGTTGATTCTAAGTGCGGATGAAACGGCGATGATTGTTTTTTTGCAAAACATCAAATTTTTTTCGGATTTTCTTTTATTTGCAACATTTTTCAAGGAAGCTCTTAACCTGTTGACATTGATTTCAAATGAGGAGTGCACACTTATTTTGGCGAAAGAATAACACAGCTACCTTAAAGAAGAGCGAATGAAAAAGTTGTTGGAGCAAGCCACGAAAAAGCGAATGCTGTAGGGTATTTTATTTGAAAGAACCTCTATAAAACAATTTGTAAAAAATCGCTTTTTAGTAAAAAAATTTTGCTTATGTTTATACGTACGATGTTCATTATAGAGGTACCCTTGAATGATGTCCGCAGCAATGCAAGTCCCCCCCCGAAGCAAGTGATAGCGTAATATTCACACATAATTCTTGGCACTCCCTGACGCTTATTTGTTGTTGCTTTTTTTTTTTTTTTTGATATAATAATTATATATAAAATAAAGCACACGCACTTATTTGATGGAGGCTTTAAAAATCAACTGGTTTTACTGATGGTAGCTCATAGGTCAATACAAACGGGAGGGATTAAAATGTAGCTCTCTAGAAAAAGGGACATTTTAAATGAAATTTCTTTTTTAACAGGGATTTTTAATTAAAAATGAGGAGGTTGATGGAACGATGTTGAAAAATCTATCAAAATCAAATCGAACACTACGTAAAAATGTTATCGTCTCTTTTTTAGTGGTTGGTTCTATAATAACGACAATCCCAACGGTGTATGGAAAAACTGTAGTAAAACCAATTTTGCTTGATCCCATCACAGCAATGCCAGTGGTTGATCCTACAAAGATAAGACCGTGTGATGTATATGAATTCAATCCTTCAAAGCCTGATCCCATCACAGCAATGCCAGTGGTTGATCCTACAAAGATAAGACCGTGTGTAGTTCCCACGGAAGCCTTCGTCAAATTTAACAAAGAATTATCAAAAAAACAACTCAATGAAATCGTAATGGGATTGAACGCAAAAGTGAGTAGATTAATGCCCATGATGTACTTGATATCATCCTATACAGATTCGACAGTTTCATTTGAAACCATCAAGAATTTTTTTAAAAAAAATTACAAAAAATTCCCGTATGAATATATCGAAAAAAATCACATGGTTTCAAAGCCGGATCCCATTATTATAGTAGACCCAATCAAGCCTGATCCTTCGAAACCTGATCCCATCATAGTTTCCACGGAAGCCGTCGTCAAGTTTAACAAAGAATTATCAAAAAAACAACTCAATGAAATCGTAATGGGATTGAACGCAAAAGTGAGTAGATTAATGCCCATGATGTACTTGATATCATCCTATACAGGTTCGTTTGAATCTATGGAACAGTTTTTTAGA
>JAULZZ010000113.1:0-19635 GCA_032117095.1 Paenibacillus sp. | reverse complement strand
GAGGACAAGGGAAAGGAGGTGAAAAAGGCGTGTTCAAGGCAGCGGTCATGTGGTACAATGGAGGAGCATACGCATCGCCATACGTCATACGACTTGGTATAAAGTGTGAAAAAGCGAACGATCCGTAGAGGTGGTGATGCTGTGCATTCAAATGAAATCGTCATCCGAATCATGACTTACTTTGATGGTGTTGTCGTGAAATCCAGTTGGGGCGAAACTTCGTGTTTTTATAACCCAGATCAGCGACTTCCGCACGGCGTATACTTTTGCACGATTAAAGAAAAAGACGGTGCGAACGACCTGTCTTCGAATTTAACGAGAGACGGCATATTTCGGCTTAGCATCGGTTTGCCCAAACAGAAATATGTAGAAATTTTCGGAATTTTGCCGAAACGACCTCTAAAGGGGGGATACGTAAACACAGGTCACGATTTTACAGAGACCAATTTGTTAATGCCTCATCCGATCTATGCATGGATGGGATGGGTTTGTGTTTTATCGCCGTCGGATGAATATTTCAATGAAATTTTCCCGCTTATTCATATAGCGTATCGTAAAGCAGTGCAAAGCTATCTAAAGAAAAAGTAATCGGGTCGATATGAGCCAAGGGGTGCTCATCGTTTTAATGGAAAAAGGACGCACCACACAAGATACACGACGTAGAGGAGAGAACGCGTATGTGCCCCCTGATGCCAGGAGGCAAAGGACGAAAGCATCAGAAAACACGTCGCCCCAAACGCATCAAGGCAGAACGCAGTCATACGAAACACGCCTTGAATACAACCATCCGATTGATTAAAAATTCCTTTTCTTTCTCGTAAAAGGAAACGATCTGCATAGATATTTTTAATCAGTGTTTAGTATAAATAGCCTTCGATCGGACAATGCATGCACCGTGATATACAGGAGTACGAATCACGATTTCAATACACATATCCCAGCAGAAAGGCTACGGCTTTCCACTGAGGTGAAAACGCCTTTTGCTTTCCTACAAAAAGAAGCCCACTACGTAATCGACCCTACACCCGCTTCGCAAGGTCTATTTTTAGGCAGGCGTTCGTTTTTTTTGCAAAGGGGAATGAATCAAGGAAACTCCCTTCCCGTCACAGCGAGCGGACGACAGGGGAGCCACCTCATTTTCTTTTGTGTTGAGTTTCTTTTTGCTCCGCCACAGGCATCTTAGGGACACGAACGTTATACCCTACTAACACCAATAGCTCCGCATACAAATTTGCTGTATGAATGCCTGGATACGACTTGCATAAGTCATAAAATTGAAAAGCACCTTCCAAATTCTTTATTTCTTTTTCTATTTTTTCAATTTCGTTTTTCTTCTGCGCATCATTCAGGGGAGAATTATTAATTAAGGCAATTGTTTTTCTCAATTGTGTGATTTTTTCCTCCTTCATGCTCTTAATTTTTTGGTACTCCTTATCGCTGGATAAATCTAAATCAGCAGGCTGGGAATTGTGAATGTAGTCACTTACAGGATAACCCTCTGGCGTACGTCTCGGACTTTCACAAGTGTATTTTTTTGGTTGTCCTGCTTTTCTTTTCGCAGGCACTGACTCTGTTTCAGACGCAGGATTGTGGGAAGGCGTTTGTTGCCCATTTTGATCCGCGGTGGTACCCACGATGTGACTCGAGATGCGATCACAAGTCAGGTTTCCTCGCACACCAGATGCCTTCGCTTTGGTCTCGCAAAGCGCTCGTACTTCACTGGCATTCCATTGCAAGCGACGAATGATTTTTTTTGCCTTTTCCACATGCCCAGCACACTGCGAAGCGAAAAAATTCTTGCAAGAGAGCAATGCCGACAACGCACGATCAAATTCAACGTACGACATAGCCTGTGGAAACTTCGTAATTTTCCCCATACTTTCCACGATTTTGTTCATCGGTATATTCGGTGTCTGCTGATGGATGACATACAAAATGCTCGCCCACAAAAAACCTTGCTGTTGTTTCGGCACTTTTTGGACAGACTGTTTCACCCCGTCTTGGATCTGACGCACCACACGTGGCTTGCAATTTTCGGTTATATTCCAACGGGGACAATGCTTGTGCATCGCAATCGCAATATTGGTGGCCGCTACAGTGGCAATGCCAACCACCGCAATCACAGGCAATAACGGAATCCCTGCCTTCGCTTCTTGCGGTTGAACACTGAATGAAGTCAGTAAAAAACTCACGAAAATGACCCACGTACAAAGAGCGGTGCGTCGTTTTTCTAACGTTGTCATGTTCACATCTCCTCTACAAAAATTAAAATATGGTAAACCTATCGGACATGCCTCGCTTTTTCAGCATCGCGCGACACATCCACCTCGCATGCCTCCTTATTTGGCATCCCTGATGCGATCGGTACACGCAATTGAAAACAATAAAAAAGCTCATTGTTATTGTATCATAAAATAACAATGTTTTCTAATGCAAACGAAAAAAGATGCCCACGAATCGCATGGCATCCCCGTATGTTCGTCGTGTATATTTTCGTTATTTTTTGCCGATAAATGACAGCATCTCCGCACGCAACGTCGCATCTTGCCGGTATTGTCCGCGCGTCGCGGTCGTCACGGTCGTGGAACCGAATTTTTTGATCCCTCGGGCACACATGCACAAATGTTCTGCCTCCACGATGACCATCGTTCCGTGTGGTTGCAATACCGTCTCGATCACATCAGCAATTTGGCTCGTCACACGCTCTTGTACTTGTAACCTGCGGGTGATCGCATCCACAAGACGAGCGAACTTGCTTAATCCTGCAATTTTCCCGCTTGGGATGTATCCGATATGGATTTTACCAAAAAAAGGTGCCATATGATGCTCACACTGGGAATAAAATACAATATCTTTGACGATCACAAGTTCTTCGTGCTGCTCATCAAACGTCACCCCTAGAATGTCATGGGCATCGAGCGTATATCCTGCGAATATTTCCTCGTACATTTTGCGTACACGTTGGGGGGTATTGAGCAACCCTTCCCGCATGGGATCTTCCCCGATGAGACGCAATATTTCACGGATGTGGTATTCGACTTGTTCTTTCTGGTGCGTGATTTTTTCATTACGGCGTGATGAGCTCAATAGATCCAATGGCAATGATGATGTGTCACGCATCGTGATCGCTCACTCCTCTCCCCTTGCGAATCTAAAAACAAAACGAAAATCCCTATCCATACGAAACCCGTACGAATCACATATTAAAACCCTATACACAGAAATTTTTCTATTGCGACAAAGAAAAAAGCCTTTTCACCAAGGCGGACAGGCTACGCCTTCCCACAGGAGTATTGGTATTAAAATCGTGATTCGTACAAAAAGATGTTCCGTACGACCACCGTGATGTCGACAAGACTACCGTACTCGTCCTATCATACACGAAATGTGCTGAAGTCACAAATGTACTTTATGTCATACGAATCCTTTATTAAAGCGTTATGAACAAAGGAATGCCTTTTTCCTGAAAGAAAAAGGTGTTTTCACCGATCGTTTGCAGGATTTGGGCATCTTTAGATTAAACACTGTTTGAATATAGGAATCCTATTGGTCAAAAATTACTGTGCTTTCTCCCAAAAGGAATCGCTCTACATAGATGTTTTTAATCAGTGTTCCGTATTATGCCATGATTTGTAAAAATTACCTTGCGGTAAACAAGCACTTTTTCGCTTATTATCCACATGATGCGCTTCATGGCGTGCCCTATTGTAATACGAATTCGTATCCGATCACGAAAAGTATGTGTCATGCCATGTCATGTTGTTCTTGCCCCTCGTATCGTACCATCGCTTTGGCAATGGCGCATAGCACGGTTTCGTCGGTTTCCTCGTGTTGCCGCTGGCATAACGCCTCGTAGGCTTGTCTATGTTTCATCCGTCCAAGTGCCCATGCTGCCGTTTCTCGCATGACGGAACGCGGGTCCTCCCGCAAAACCGTGCAAATTTCCGAAATGGCTTCGTGCGCACGCGCATTGCCCAAGGCGATGATCGCATTGCGCATGAGGGGCGTTTTCCCACGCCATGCCGCAGCCGTATGACCGTATTTTTTTTGAAACGCCGTATTGCTCATCGTCAAAAAAGGCGTCAGAAGCGGTCGGGCAAGCGCAGTGTCAGGGGTACACTCTGGATGATGTGTCCAGTTATGTCCTTTGTTCTTCGGGCAAACGACTTGGCACGTATCACAGCCATACAACCGACTGCCCATGTGTCGTTTCATCGCATCGTCGACGACGGTTTTTGTCTGGGTCACATACGAGATGCAAGCCGGCGCATTCAGTACGCCTGGGGCAACCAACGCACCTGTAGGACAAGCGTCGATGCATAACGTACAATCGCCACATTCGTTCATCAACGGTGCATCTGGCGGAAAAGGAATGTCCGTAACGAGCTCCCCCAAATACACCCATGAGCCAAATTCAGGGGTAATCACGGCGCAGTTGTGTCCAATCCAACCAACCCCTGCGCGTTGGGCGACAGCGCGGTCGACGAGCGGCCCCGTATCGACCATGGACACGATGTGACACGTAGGAAACAGTGTACGCATATACGAAGCGAGTTGTTCCAAAACACGCCGTAGCACGCGATGATAGTCTTCTCCCCAGGCAGAACGGGCAATGTCCCCCCGGCGTGCCCCTGCGACGGAACGTAGCCGATACGGCAATTTTGAAGGATAGGCGATGGCGATCGACACGATCGATCGGGGAGGCGTGGGGTGTCCGAAAGTCACCTGCGGATCGGTACGTTTGTCGATGTCCGCTTCCTCAAATGTTGACGCATACCCGTGTTGTTGCCGTTGGATCAATTGTTCTTTGAGCGCAAAAAAAGGATCGGCGACTGCAAAACCGATCTTATCGATGCCGAACGCCTGGGCGGCCTGCTGCACTTGCGCTTTTCGTGCTGCCCAATCCTGCGCATCGGACATGGTGTGCGACATCGAACACTTCCCCTCTGCTTATGGTTCGCCTTTCTCCCATTCCTTCTCGTCAAATCGTAGGCAGAAATGCGGTATTGCTCTCGCCACGCTTCATATGAATCACGAAACACAGCAATATTTTTTCGCATTCCATTTGTCATTCGTATACATGTTCTATCTTCCATGTCATCCACGTGCCTGATAAAGCTCATAATAACGCAACGCTTGTCCATCGTCAAACGGGACATCATTTTGATGCACACGGTCCAACAATCCCCGCAATCCCCGTTTTACTTTGCGATGCACTTCATTCGAATATTGATACCGTTTGCGGTGACGATGATATTCCGCTTGGTCGATCACATCAAAAGAGCCATTCGCATATTTGATCACATCGAGGTCATAGTCAATGTACGTGACCGTCTGGTTGTATCGATAAAAAGGCGAAGAAATGTTGCAATAATAGCGAACCCCAGTATGTTCTAACAAAGCGACCACGTTAAACCACATCCCAGGTAAAAAGTACGTAACCCCTGGTGTGCGATTCACCCATATTTCGCCGTCCGCTTCTTGGATCTGCGTGCCGTGATTGACGAGCACACACAATTGCGCTGACTCGTGTAACGGATGCAAAAACTCCGTTGGAACCGCCCAATTTTTGTGCCATATGCGATGAACGCTCCCATCGTGCTTAAAACTTTTTATGACGACCGCCTCTTCTTTTTCCATCGGCATAGGCACCTTTCATCGATATAGATGCGCGTGTACGTGTATGTGATGCTAATACTAAACACAATTTGAATACAAGAATCGGATTGGTTAAAAATTACTGTGCTTTCTCGTAAAAGGAAACGCTCTGCATAGATGTTTTAGTTCAGTGTTTCGTATGCAGTCGTATCTCATACTAAACACTGATTGAATACAGGAATCCTATTAGTTAAAAAACGCAGTTATTTCCTGTGAAATGGGGGCCTCTGGTATGGACGTTTTTAATCTGTGTTTAGTATCATTCCCTCTATCCTATCGGTTAAAACACCTTTTGCTTTCACCCAAAAAGCAGTCTGCTATCTGTATGTTTTTACTCAGGCATTCGTATGCATCCGCATTTGCATGAAGAAAAGCAAACGTACACAATCATAACATGATGCGCTGTAATGCCATATTTTCACTACAATCACATACCATGACGGACGAAAGGCACCGCTGACTCAGTACCGTTTGGAGTGCCGTGTGCAACGCATCGCTCGCTTCTTCATGCACGGCAGTATCTACGATCGGCCGATGGGTATACGCCACTTGTTCGCGCACATACCCAAAACACAACCCAATCAATCGGGCCTGTTCCATGGCCAATAATACGAGCGTACTATCTAGGGCGATACACTGCGCCAACGTGTGTATCACGTGTTGCTGTTGTGCTACACTGACTTCGCATTGGATGAGTTGCATCACCTCCCTGTAATCGGAAAGGTGAAAAAAACGAATGTTAATCATGGTGTTTTCTTTAGCTCCTGTACCGTAGATTCGCATTTCAATCGTTTAGCATATGTATAGTATACGACAAAATGCGACACAAGAACAGTGCTTGTCCATGAAATTGTTAAATCGTTTTGCGTGTGTTAATTTTAACTTCTCATTCTTCTTCTAGATATGTAAACGGCAGGTATTCATTCTCAGTTTTTTTGCACAAAAAAAGCAAACGTTCGTGATGCTTGAAAGTTTGCCATGTTGCAATATTTTTGCTCACCTTGCTTCTATCTCCATGTCAGGTCGGTTTGCTGGTCAATGCACGACAAATGAAATCACCCATTTGGCTCGTTGTCACCGCCTGTGACGGATTTGTAGCGATGTCTGCGGTGCGTACGCCACTTTCTAGTACGTGTTGCACCGCTTTTTCGATTTCCTCTGCGATGAGAGGTGCATCAAACGTATGCCGAAACATCAATGCCAATGACAAGATTGTCGCAATCGGGTTGGCGATGCCACGCCCTGCAATATCTGGGGCAGAGCCGTGTACCGGTTCATACAAGCCAAACTTCCCTTCGCCCAGTGAAGCAGACGACAACATACCAATCGACCCCGTGAGCATCGCTGCTTCGTCCGACAAAATGTCCCCGAACATATTTTCAGTGAGAATGACGTCAAAACTCGTCGGTCTACGGAGCAATTGCATCGCACAATTGTCTACGAGGACGTGTTCTAGCGTGACTTCGGGGTATTGCGTGGCCACTTGATTGACAACTTCCCGCCACAAGCGAGACGTCTCTAACACGTTCGCTTTGTCCACAGAGGCGAGCTTTTTCGATCGTGTCATCGCAATGTGGAATGCACGATGGGCGATTCGCACGATTTCGTGTTCGGTATACACACACGTGTCAACGGCGACTTGCCCTTGGGGGGACATTTGGCGTGTCTTTTCACCAAAATAAATACCGCCTGTCAGTTCGCGCACGACGATCAAATCTGTCCCACGCAACACCTCTTCTTTGATCGTGGAGGCCGCTGCCAAGCAAGGGAAAACGTATGCAGGGCGCAAGTTCGCAAAGAGTCCGAGCTGTTTCCGGATGGCGAGTAATCCCGTCTCAGGACGCAGTTCCTTGGGGTTGTGATCCCACTGTGGGCCACCGACCGCCCCAAGTAACACCGCTTCTGCTCTTTTACACATGTCTAACGTCGTTTCGGGCAAAGGTGTGCCACATTGGTCGATCGCAATGCCTCCGAACAACCCATATTCAATTTCAAAAGAAATGGCGTGCAACGTCTCAATCGTACGCAACACTTTGATGCCTTCGGCCACCACTTCGGGGCCAATGCCATCGCCTGCAATGACCGCAAGGCGTCTGCTCTGTTTCACCACGTTTGTTTTTCAGCTCCTGTTCCTCGGTGTGCCCTTACGCACTTGTCACACCGAAAGCATCATGCTATCGCAAAATATATTTTTAAGAGGTTCGGTGTCTTGTTCCTGTGAACGTGGGGACTCCTGCGATCCGTTACATTCTCCAAAGGACGTTGTCCGTATCTTAACTTTCGGGACTATAACAATGGCGTGCGCATCTCGTAGGCGTCCCCTGTGGTCTGTTTGTCGCGTAGCCGATGAATCGCATCGATGTATGCACGGGCACTCGCTTCTAAGACGTCTGTCGAGGCCCCTCTTCCCGTGACCGTATGACCCCGTGCAGACAACTGTACGTGACATTCTCCGAGCGCATCTTTTTCATTGGAGATCGCCTTGACCGTATAATCTTCGAGGACGACTTCTTCTTCGGTGAGTGCATCGATCGCTTTGTAGAGCGCATCGACCGCCCCATTGCCCGTGGCATGCGCCTCTAGTAGTTGCTCGCCTTTCATCAGACGGACTGTCGCTTGGGGAGTTTTCTCCGAGTCGTAGTGCACTTCGAAGGAGGTGAGCGTGTACAGTTGGGGGGTGCGCCCAGACAACGCCCCGACGATCGTGCGCAAATCATCGTCCGTCACCGTTTTCTTTTTGTCGGCGAGCAATTTGAACGTAGCAAAAGCATCATCGAGTGCTTGTTCGGCAAGGGGATACCCCAAATCCAGCAGCTTTTCGCGAAACGCATGGCGCCCCGAATGTTTTCCGAGTACCAACTTGCTCTCCCGTAGCCCGATCGTCTCGGGACGTATTATTTCGTAGGTCGATTTTTCTTTGAGCATGCCGTCTTGGTGAATGCCCGACTCATGCGCAAACGCATTCGCTCCGACAATCGCCTTGTTGCCAGGTACAGGCATGCCTGTGAGCTGACTGACCAATCGACTCGTTTTGTAGATCTCGCTTAATTCTAGCGTGGTTTGGGCTTCGAAAAGCATCGGACGCGTCGCCAACGCCAAGGCAACTTCTTCAATCGCCGTATTTCCTGCACGCTCCCCGATGCCATTGATCGTCCCTTCGATTTGGTCTGCTCCGTTTTGGATGGCGGCCAATGCATTGGCCGTGGCCAACCCGAGGTCATCATGACAATGCGCACTCAATGCAATGCGCTCGATCCCCGGCACCCGCTCGCGAAGCACCTTAAAAATATTGCCAAACTCATGTGGCATCATATACCCTACGGTATCGGGGATGTTGACGACCGTTGCACCGGCGCGAATGGCCATGGCGGTCACTTCACACAAAAATTCTATCTCTGTGCGCCCAGCATCTTCAGGGGAGAACTCGACTTTATCGAAAAATTTACGTGCATAACGAATCGCTTGCTCCGCCGTTTCGAGTACTTGGGTTTTGTCCATGCGCAACTTATGCTGGCGGTGAATCGGAGAGGTCGCCAAAAAAACATGAATGCACGGATCTACCGCTCCTCGCAAGGCGTCATATACCGCATCAATGTCGCCTGTCCGTGCCCGTGCAAGCCCAATGACGGTCGCTTGTGTGACCACACGCCCGACCGCCCGCACACTCGCCAAATCTCCTGGAGAAGCGATCGGAAATCCCGCTTCGATGCGATCCACACGCAATCGCTCGAGTTGCAAAGCAATGTCTATTTTTTCTTGCGTGTTCAAATTGACCCCAGGGGATTGCTCCCCGTCGCGGAGTGTCGTATCGAATACGTAAATTTTTCGCATCCACTTCCCCCTCCTTTTGGGTCACGCCTCTTATTTTTTGATCCAGGCCATCATCGGACGGAGTTGCCCGCCAACGCGCTCGATTTCGTGCGCCGCTTCGTTGCGTCGAATCGCAGTCATCGTCGCCTTGTTCGCCTGATTTTCTAAGATAAAGTCCCGTGCAAAACGCCCAGACTGGATGTCTGCTAGAATTTCTTTCATAGCGTACTTCGTATCCTCGGTGATCACGCGGGGCCCTGACACATAGTCCCCATATTCCGCCGTATTGGAAATACTGTCACGCATTTTGGCGAGTCCGCCTTCATAGATCAAATCCACGATCAGCTTCAGCTCGTGCAAACATTCAAAATAGGCCATCTCTGGTGCATATCCTGCTTCGACCAACGTTTCAAATCCCGCTTTGATGAGATGGGATACGCCTCCACAAAGCACCGCTTGTTCTCCGAACAAGTCCGTCTCCGTTTCTTCTTTGAACGTCGTGGCAATGACTCCCGCACGCGTACATCCGATGCCTCGTGCATACGCCATGCCGATCTCAAATGCATTTCCTGTGGCGTCGTGTTCAATGGCGATGAGTCCCGGAACCCCAAACCCTTCCGTATACACACGGCGCACCAAATGTCCTGGGGATTTCGGCGCTACGAGCAATACGTTGACGTCTTTTGGTGCGGTAATTTGTCCGTAGTGAATGTTGAATCCATGAGAAAAACTCAACGTTGCACCGCTTTTGAGATGCGGGGCGATTTCTGTTATGTAACACGTCGCTTGTGTTTCATCGGGCATAAGCATTTGGATGTAGTCTGCTTGTTTCACGGCTTCGGCAACGGAATATACCGCAAACCCATCTTGTACCGCTTGGTTCCAAGATTTCCCTGGGCGCAACCCAATAATGACGTGCAATCCGCTATCTCGCAAGTTTTGCGCTTGTGCGTGCCCTTGACTCCCATACCCAATAATCGCGATGGTTTTTGACTGCAATGGTGCTAAATTGGCATCTTGATCATAATACACGGTCACTGCCATGACTGTCATTGCCTCCTCTAGATGATGAATGAATAATAATATATGAAAAATAAGGGGAAATTGCACGAAACATAGTGCCCCCCTTGTTATCCCTGCATGCCTCGCATCATCGCCGTGACTCCAGTACGGGTCATTTGGACGATGCCATACGGCTTAAGTAACTCGATCATCGCATTAATTTTTGGCGGTTCACCTACCGCTTGGATGATGAGCTTCGTCGGGGCGACATCGACGATCGTTGCCCGAAATACTTCGACCACACTCAGTAGCTCTGCCCGTTGATGTGACTCGGCGTTGACTTGGATGAGGGCGAGCTCGCGGGAAACAGTCGAAGACGGCATCAATTCTACGACTTTGATGACATCGATGAGTTTGTACAGTTGTTTTTGGATTTGCTCCAACGTGGCATTGTCTCCCGATGTCACAATCACCATCCGTGACAACCCACTCTCTTCGGAGCTTCCTACTGTGATGCTTTCGATGTTAAAGCCCCGTCTCCCGAACAATCCCGCTACCCGTTGGAGCACGCCTGGTTGATCGTTTACAAGCACTGTTATCGTATGCGGTGTTGGCTTCATCACGCATCCCCCATAATCATCTCATCGATCGCCGTTCCCGCTTGTACCATTGGATATACGTTCTCTTCCTTGCGAATGACAAAATCGATCAACACAGGCCCGGCGGTAGCGAGTGCCTCTGCCCATACGCGCACCGCTTCTTCTTTGTTCGTCGCCCGCAACCCTTTGACCCCATATGCTTCGGCGAGTTTTACAAAATCCGGACTGCCGTCTAAATCGATGTGACTGTACCGTTCGCCATGGATAATTTCTTGCCATTGGCGCACCATGCCGAGCACGCGATTGTTGAGCACGACAATTTTGACGGGGATGTTGTGAATCGCACAAATCGCCAACTCTTGGGCACACATTTGCATCCCGCCATCTCCATTGACGGAAATCACGGTTTCCCCAGGATGCGCAATTTGCACGCCGATGGCCGAAGGAAATCCAAAGCCCATCGTACCGAGTCCCCCTGAGGAGATCCACCGCCGTGGCTTGTTGAATAAATAATATTGCGCCGCCCACATCTGATGTTGTCCTACATCGGTTGTGACGAATGCATCGCCATGCGTCGTTTGGTGAATGTGTTGGAGCACCCATTGGGGCTTTAGCTCCTCTTCGGAATCGCTGTATCGGAGTGGCTGTTGCACTTTCCATGCTTGGATTTGCGCGATCCACGCTTCTGAAGGAGCCCGCTTGGCTTTGCGGTTGAGCTCTTTTAGCACCATTCCCACATCACCAACACACGGAATAGCCGTCGGCACATTTTTGCCGATTTCTGCTGGGTCGACATCGATGTGCGCAATTTTTGCTTTCGGCGCAAACCCAGACAGTTTCATCGTGACACGGTCATCAAAGCGCGCCCCAATCCCGATGAGCAAATCGCAATTTTGCAACGCCATATTCGCCGTCCACGTGCCATGCATCCCTGGCATCCCCATCCACAAGGCGTGCCCGCTCGGAAAGCCTCCAAGCCCCAGCAACGTCGTCGTCACCGGAATACGCGTCTTCTCCACAAAGTCTAATAACAGCTCGTGGGCTCCCGCATATACAACACCACCGCCTGCAAGGATGACAGGACGTTGCGCCTCTGTGATCGCATCGATGAGTTTGTGGACTTGTCCTTTGTTCGGCTGTACCGTGGGCGAATACCCGCGCAAATGCACTTCGTCAGGATAGTGAAACGTCGTCTTCATCGCAGAGACATCTTTGGGGATGTCGATCAATACGGGGCCTTTGCGTCCTGTGTTGGCAATATGAAACGCTTCTTTTAACGCCCGTGCCAAATCACGCACATCGCGCACGAGTGTGCTGTGCTTTGTGATCGGCATCGTAATGCCCGTGATGTCTGCTTCTTGGAAGGCATCCGTACCGATCATCGTCGTCGGCACGTTGCCTGTGATGACCACGAGTGGCACGGAATCCATATACGCCGTTGCAATGCCCGTCACCAAATTCGTCGCCCCAGGACCCGATGTGGCAATGCACACACCGACTTTGCCTGTCGCACGTGCGTATCCATCGGCAGCGTGAATCGCCCCTTGCTCGTGGCGTGTCAACAAATGTTTGAAATCAGGGTTGCCATGCATCGCATCATAAATGTAGAGGACTGCCCCGCCAGGATAGCCAAATACACAATCGACACCTTCGAGTAACAACGATCGCAACAAAATCTCTGACCCTGTAATTTCGTCGTGCTTTGACCATTTCTCCCGTAGAAGGCGACGGTCTGATGATGTAGTCTCTCCTCGTGGTTTGCTCACGTGCAACCCCTCCATTTGGTTCGAGAAAAATCAGATCGCACGCATGCGTTCTTTTGCTTGTGATGCCAACTGATGAAACGCAGGAAGATCATTCACGGCCAAGTCCGCTAAAATTTTGCGGTTTACTTCGATGCCTGCCAACTTCAACCCGTACATCAAACGACTATAAGACAACCCACTCTGACGCGCTGCCGCATTAATGCGGATGATCCACAGTTTGCGGAAATTGCGTTTGTTTTGACGGCGATCGCGGTAAGCATACATCAACGACTTCATGACTTGCTCGTGCGCCTTTTTGAATAGGCGATGCTTGGCACCAAAATACCCTTTGGCTAATTTTAGAAACTTTTTGCGTCGGCGACGTGTGACAAATCCACCTTTTACTCTTACCATGTGTACGCTCCTCCTGAACCTCTATTCGTGTATTGACGGGTGTGCGCTCCCTCGTGGACGCACACGGCTTTCATGCAAGTTACTTCAGATTTAAGAGCTGTTGTTTTAGACGTTTGTAATCTCCTGGATGCATCAACGGTTGCGTTGACAACACTCTTTTTTGACGGGAAGATTTCCCTGAAAGGAGATGGTTTTTGTACGCTTTATAGCGCTTTACTTTCCCTGTGCCTGTCACTTTGAAACGGTCTTTGAGACTGCTGTGCGTCTTCATCTTTGGCATGTGAACTGCGCCTCCTAAATATCGTAACATAGAAAAAAGGGCAACGACGCCCCCCAACCTTCACGGCCGCATTACTTTGGGGACAAAATCAAAATCATACTCCGACCTTCGAGGCGTGGCTTCCGCTCGGGTACCCCGTACTCTTGCGCCTCTGTAATCACACGTTCAAGCACCCTTTGCCCGACGAGCGGATGGGCGATTTCGCGTCCGCGAAAACGAATCGTGCACTTCACCTTGTCTTCTTCTTTGAGAAACTTGACGACATTGCGTAGCTTTGTTTGGAAATCGTGTTCGTCGATCGTGGCACTAAAACGCACTTCCTTTAGCTCGACGATCTTCTGATTTTTGCGGTTTTCTTTCTCGCGCTTCTGTTGCTCGTACCGAAACTTCCCGTAATCCATGATACGGCATACGGGTGGCTTCGCCGTCGGTGCGATGTTGACCAAGTCCATATTCGCTTCTACGGCTGCCTGTATGGCATCGCGCAACGATACAATCCCGACTTGTTCTCCCTGCGCACCGATCAAACGCACTTCGCGCGCCCGTATCTCGTCATTGATCTGATGATCCTTGCTAGTGATGATCCACCGCCCCCATCCAAAAAGATAATTCATCGTTCCTTGAAACAAAAAATAAGCGTAGCATCGTACCCATGCCCGCCACCATCTACGTCTCCTAATGCACAGTCACTTCTGTGAGCATGCTATCGGCAAGAGGCTGACCTATCCACATGCGTCGATGAGGTGAGAAGCGGGCGCTTCTACTTGTGCCTATCATACTTTTTATCCAAGAAACAATTTCCTTACACAAAAAACATTGTACGCTAAGCCAAATGCGATGTCAAGGGAACGCATTTTTAATCACACCATTCACCCGTCCTACTACAAATCGCTTGGCATACGTACAAAAAAAGAAAAAAGACGAGAAACGCTCTCGCCCACGACTGCACTGCAAAATAAGGAAGCAACCGACGGTTGCACTAACTACTCATGCGCGAACGCACTTCGTCGATGCGTATGGCACGCGTATGTTCCGTGTGACTCCACTGTTTGTTCCGCTGTGTAAAAAAAGCATAAAAAGTAATCGGATACCACGTCAACAAAAACACAGGGAACACAAGCAACGAAGCATACATTTTCCAAGAGCGCACACGTTCTAAAAGAAGCGCCAAGGGAAACATTGCACATACACAAACGAACAGCACGTACCCAATCTCACGCGGAATATAATCATAGATGTTGCGCCACACCATGCCTAAACTAAAAATCGAGTCACTGAACTGTACAAGTGCGAGGACAAACCCAAAAAATACTGTATACACATTGATGGAATAAAAAGCCGTATCGATCTTCGTCCAGCTCCGCTCCCGCAACCCTTTCCACAACAGCGGAAAAAAATATCGTCTGGCAACATCAAAATGACCTTGCATCCAGCGGAGACGTTGGCGTACAGAGGCCCAAAATGTAATGGGCTTTTCGTCATACACTTTGGCATTATAACTGATCGTCGGATAGATGCCTTTTTGGACGCAGCGCATCGTAAATTCCAAATCTTCAACGAGTGAGGTCGCCCCCCACCCCATTTGCTTTAATAATTTGGCATCAAAGCACATGCCTGTGCCACCTAAGAAATTGGCCATCCCGAGTGCGCGCCGTGGCATTTGCCACAGACGATTAATGTACCAATAGGTCACTGCGTAGGCGGCCGTCACCCACGAATCATGTGGGTTTTTTGTGTCTAAATATGCTTGAATCACCCGAGAACCATTGCATAATTCTTCGTTCATCTCGAGCAAAAATTGCGGGCTTACCAAGTTGTCCGCATCGACGATGACCACACCGTCGTACTTTTTCTTGCGACACCACAACTTTTGGAGCATCCATTCGATGGCATGTCCCTTGCCCAAGAGGTTTGGCTTTCGTCGCTCCATCGCATACACGCCGTGACTGCGCACGACATCGGCCGTGCGGTCTGTACAGTTATCACAGATGACAAATATATCATACAATTGCCGTGGATAATCCAATTCTTTTAGATTGTCAATGAGTGCCCCGACGACACGCTCCTCGTTGTGTGCGGCGACTAAAATCGCAAACGTCTTGGTAGGCGCATGTTTCCGTCGTGTGCGCCTGATGCGCCATCCCCAAAAAGACAACACGAGCTGATAAAGCCCTGCCATCGCCAGTGCAATTTGCACCAACAACTCGAACCCATACATATCACGCGCCTCCCGCAAACTCGGCTTCTATTGTATCTCGTTTATTATACCATTATCGTACTTACATTATAACAAAGCAAGATGCAATCGTCCAAATGGGTGAAGAAAATGTCCGCGCGACGGAACAATGGTGCCGTGTGGCGCAAGAAATTTTTTGCCTTGGTGCGTGCAAGACCACGAAACGTCCTCCGAAGTGCGCCTCCCTTTTTCAATTAGAAAAGACACTCCCTCCGACGACTTCCATGCAGAGACTCCAGGAAGTGGGATTTATCCCAAATCAAAATAAAAACCTCTCATTCCTCCCGCAAAATAAATCGGAAGGAAAAAGAAGTTTTTTATTGTTGATTTCCTACGAATAATTACGCAATAATATCATAATTTTAATTTTTATAAATTTATAACAGCTTCGTCACTTTTTTAATAGCGTTCCCTTTCACGCCATATCTTAGCTTTCCTTGTGCTTGTGCATCTTTGAGTAGTTCTTCTAACTTTTCCATTGTTCCTACAAAAAACACATTGTATCCTACTATCGGCACACACGGCAAGATGTAAATTATTTTTCCATGTTGAACACCTTGTAGCATAAGCCCATACGCCGTTTGAACCAGTGTCAATTTCGTAATCCCATGTTTTTTATCCATCGTATCTTTTCTTTGTAACAAGTCCGTTGCGATCGTATTGTTGTCAATGTCCGGACCCCAACATTTTCCAGTTTCTACACGCATCGATGGATCACCGAGTTGTGCAGTTACGCTGTCGCTCAAATTATCTAGCCCTCCAGACCGTCCCATACCTGCATCTGTATATTTCATGTTCAATAAAGCCATTTGTTTTGCTTGGTTCGTTCCCAACTTGGCCGTAAACCCCAGGACCTGATTTGTTATTTCTGCCAACGTTTTCAAAACTCCCTGCTCTTCCTTGATTGTTGCTTGTATTTCGTTATTGTCCGTTTGACTAAAGGTTGGACCGCCCTTATTTTGTTCTTCCATCCTTTTCTGCATGTTCGAAAGGGTAGATTTTGTTTTGTTAATACGTTTAAGTTCTTCTTCTATCTGTTCTTTTTGTAACGGAGAAAGATCCCGACGTTTTTCTTTTTGTGTTTTTAGAATTCTTTCTCTTTCTTCCATTTGCTCAAACAATGCTTTCCCTTCCTTGCTGTGTATACCTGGGTATGGAGATACAGGCAACGTTGTGCTGGGTTTTTTATCAAGAACCTCTCTGAACTGATCCAAGCTTTTTCGATATGTTGTCACCGATTTTTGTATCATTGAAGCATTTCCACTATTATTAGATATTTCTTTTGAAAATTGATCATTTTTATTTTGTATTTCATCGAATAATCCAACCAATTTTTTTCTTTTTTCTTCTAACTGTTCTAGTTCTTGTTTATTTAATAATTGCTTTGAAGATGCATCGATCTTTTTTAATTCAACTAAGATATCTCTTTGGAGAACCATCGACTCAATAAATGCTTGTGCCAAATCCAAATTGTTCTTAAATATTTGTAATTCGCCACGAATGGCAACGAAATCCGATTCCAAGTAATGCGCTTTATTTTTGAGTAAAATACTAAGATCGAGTTTTAATTTTTTTAATTTATTTTGCGCTTTTTCCTTATCAGGTCCAGTGGAATTTTTCACTTGTTGTTCCATTTTTTCAATTGTTGATTTGTATCCCGAAATCAATTTGTCAATGATTTGTGCATCTGCTGGACTCAACCTTGATTTTTTTGTCGGAGTGGGTTTATTTTGTGATGCAGTCGTTTGTGGTTTAGTCGATGTTGTCTTTGCTGTCGTGCTACCACCTGATCCTTGCTGACTTTTCGGTGTAATTGGTGTTTTCGAGGGCTTTGTCGCTCCAGATGGTTGAAATACAAATGCCCAGTCTTTTTGTGTACATGACAGATTATTAAAACATTTTTTTAAGCGATCTATAGTAAATTTCCCATTTGTTACTTTGGATTTATTAAGCATCTCTTGGATAAACTTACTCAACTTTTCCCATAGCTTTTTACCACAAGTGACGACGTCCATCCCCTTGCACGTATCACTGATGACCATCGCAGCCACAGTGATTGCACTTACAGCACTGACTGGATTGACATTTTGGCAGATATTTTGGCCAAAATTTTTTCGGCACGCCTCTTGCGTGATTTTGTCCTTGATTGTTCCTGCAGTGTATGCAGCGTATGCAGTAAAAAAACCAACAACCACTGGGGAATAAGTCGTCACAGCAGAGCCAATAGCAGGAGCAACTAAAGGTGCGACAGGAACGAAAGCATCCGTGCGTTGGGTCGGGAGCGCTACTGTCGTGCATACGAGACACGCAATCAATACCCACCCCAACAGTTGGTTTTTTATGTTTCGCATTTTGTTCCCCGTATGTGCAACTGATTTCGTGTGTCTTGGCGCATGTTCAGTGTGATATCGCATCATGTCGCTCCCCTTTTCGGTGTTAGGTATGTGTTAGTTTTGTTGCTTTGTGTTGCCAAAATACGCGCACTGTGAAAAACCTCTTTTTCTTCTCACTACGGCGGAACGACCCTTAAATCCGCATGATAATGGGATATATCCAGCATATTGTTCATCGTTCCTCACCTACTTTCAATTAAGAATGATGTCAGTATACAAAATATTAATAACGATGTCAAATCTCATGTTAGGTTTTTTTCAATTTTTTTTAAATTTACTCCCTCTTTGTGTAATATTATATAACATAACAAAGGGGATGTCCCTTTTTCTAACCCCCCCTCCCCCTCGCCTCACATGGCGTGAACCGCCATTTTCCCTACTTGAACCCGTCTGTTTTCGCATGCGTCACCCTTTTCATGTATAATAACCGTAGCGGTTTTTGCGACATGCCTTCCGATCACACGTTGTCCCCACCACGCCCCTTCATCTTCTGATCCACGCCAAAAGGAGTCGCACGATGTCTCACTTGCTCACACGCTTGCGCCAATGGGATGAACGCATGTTTATTGTAATAAACAACGACTGGCACACGCTGTGGTTACACCGCATTTTAGAGAAGCTCACGCATTGCGGAGGTTTTTTCGCTACGGTGTCCGTGCCAATCGGCATGATGTTTTTTGCTTCCCCTTCTTTCGTGGTCGTACCGATGCATTGCTTGTTGTCCGTCATACTCAGTCACATCCCCGTATGGATACTAAAAAAAACGTATCGACGAATACGCCCGTACTTCGTATTCCCCCAAGCTGTCACCGGTACCGTGAAATTTTGCGACCACTCGTTCCCCTCTGGTCATACGACAGCGATTTATGCACTGGTCACCCCTTTCATGGCGTATGGTGGCTTTGCAATTTGGACATCGATGCTCGGGCTTTTAGGCATACTCGTGGGTTTTTCGCGTATTTACTTGGGACAACATTACCCCTCAGACGTACTCGCAGGGGGGGTGATCGGGGGGGTTACTGCTGGACTCGTCATGACGTTTGTCCCTTACCCCTTTTATTAATTCCAAAGTACGCTGCGGTGTAACTTTTTTGCACGCAAAGAAAAATCCCTAAAAATCGCATGTGCGACCTAGGGATTTTTCGCTTATTTTTTGAGGAAGACGGACACCATGATGGCTTTTTTGTGTGCGTTACCAGACTACTGCATACGTATCACAAAGTATTTCCTTCGCTCCTCGGACGATTGTAGGCGTGAATTTCATAAATGAGTTTGCCTTGGGCACGAAATTTCTGCTCGTACTCGGTCATCACCGTATCTAAACCGTCTATCGCCGTCGTTGGATTGATGTCTGTACTCTGCTCCCTGATGATAAACCGTTCTTGTTTTAGTGTTTGCAACGTATAATCATACAGCTGTTTTGAATCAGTGCGAAAAAAAATCTCCCCTTTTGGATGCAACATTGTCGCATACAGCTGCAAAAATACAGGATGCGTCA
>JAULZZ010000112.1:0-10370 GCA_032117095.1 Paenibacillus sp. | reverse complement strand
TGCATACAAACGGTTAGAAGTAGTCGCATATGGTGGCGTGGGAAAGAAGAACAAAGAAATCGTCACGTTGACAGGATATAACGCCGATGATGTGGAAATGTTGGCAAAGAAATCGGTTACCAGCGGGATACACGATCAAAAGTATTACAGGGTGAGACTGGAATTTTATCGATTTTTTAGTTTGGAATTAGTATAAACACGGATTGAATACAGGAATCCCATTGCTTAAAAAGCGCAGTGATTTATTGTGAAATGGGACCCTTGATATGGACGTTTTTAATCAGTGTTTAGTATCAGCATGATTATTTCAAATACACGTCTGCCGACAAGGGATGAATTTTTTGAATTAGTAAAGTCGAATTTTAAATAGTATTTTTGAGAGATACGGATGAATTTTACCCTTGTTTTATATGGGTATTATTTCATCGACATCACGCACAAGAAAGCAGGCGAAATCTTTGCAAACAGCCCCCAAAGTCATCGTGATTGGAGCAGGTCCCGGCGGTTTAGCCTGTGCAATGCAGCTCGCATACCACGGGTATGACGTCACCGTCTTCGAAAAACAGCCGTATATCGGAGGGAGAACGTCGCAATTGCGCCTCGGCGACGTCCGCTTTGACCGCGGGCCGACGTTTTTGAACATGCCGCACATTGTAGAGAAAACATTTTCTCTTGCAGGGCGTTCGCTCCACGACTACGTACGACTCGTGCAGCTCGATCCGATGTATCGTTTGCAGTTCCCAGACATGCATTTGGACATGACGAGCGATCGGACACAGATGCGGGCAACGATCGAACAGCATTTTCCAGGGAATGGCGAAGGATACGATCGTTTTTTTGCACAGGAGGAGCGGAAGTTTGCCAAGATGGCTCCGCTGCTGCAACACAAACACGATACCCTGCGCGATTACATACGATTGCGCTTTTTGCGCGCATTGCCGCAGATGAACGTGACACAGTCGTTGATGGAGCGGTTGGCTCGTTATTTTACCGATGAGCGGTTGCAATATGCGTTTACGTTTCAAGCGAAGTATTTGGGGATGTCTCCGTGGGAATGCCCTGCCGCGTTTACGATTTTGTCTTATATGGAGCATGCGTATGGTGTGCATCATCCGATCGGGGGCATGCATCAGCTTCCCTTGGCGATGGAGCGGGTGTTGCGTGAACATGGCGGACGCGTGCATACGGGGGTAGGAGTCCAGCGGGTGATCACGCAAGGCAAGCGGGCAATCGGCGTGCAGCTCGAGACGGGGGAGCGCATACAGGCGGATTACATCGTGATGAATGCGGATTTCGCCTATGCGGCGAACCACCTCTTTGAACCAGGTGTCCTTCGCACGTATACGCCAAAAAAACTGCGCAAAAAAAAGTTTTCTTGTTCTGCATTTATGTTGTATTTCGTTGTCAAAGGAGACTATACGCATCTGCCACATCATACGATCGTATTTTCTCCGGATTATCGGCGCAATGTCACCCAAATCACGGGGACGTATACGTTGCCCGATGAACCGTCCGTATACATTCATAATCCGTGTACGACAGACGATACGCTCGCCCCTGCGGGCTATACGGCGTTGTACGTGTTGGCCCCTGTACCCAATAATCGCAGTCACATTGACTGGGACAAAACACAGACGGCTTTTCGGGAGGTCGTTTTACAAACCATCGCGCGCGCAGGCTTTGCGGACGTGTCACAAAACATCATAGCAGAAACGTGCATCACGCCTGATGCGTGGGAACACGATATGCACATTTATGCAGGGGCAACGTTTAGCATGGGGCATCAGCTGTCCCAAATGATGTATTTTCGCCCCCACAATCGCTTTGGTGACGTCGAGCGTTGTTGGCTTGTTGGGGGAGGCACGCACCCAGGGAGCGGGTTGCCGACGATCTTGGAATCTGCGAACATTACCGCACGCGGGATCATGGCACAGGGGCAGCAGTCCAGAGGGAGAAACGTATGAAGCAGAAAATGTCTTCGCGACACAACAACCCGATCACCGTGATTGGTGGGGGGATTGGCGGGCTGACGACGGCGTTGTTGCTCTCTCAACGGGGATACGCGGTGCAAGTGCTTGAAGCGAGCGCACATTGGGGAGGACGACTCGCATTTGTCGAACAAGACGGCGATCGGATCGATGCAGGGCCGACGATCGTGCTATTGCCCCATGATATGCGTGCGCTATTGCGTGAAGGGGGAATCCATGACGAAACGGTGACCATACACCGTTGCGATCCGATGATGGCCTATCATTATCCAGATGGGCAACGTTTGACCAAATACGCCGAGGCACAGGCGATGCGTCAGGAGTTGGAACGATTTTCGGTGGGAGAAGGGCGTGCTTTTGCGCGATACATGGCGGACATGGCAGAGCGGTATGCGTGGGGCAAGAAGACGTTTTTGGAGCAGATTTTTTTAAAGACATCACTGAAATGGGGAGCTAAAGCGGCATGGCACGTATGGCGAAAGGGGATGTTTCGCACGGTACGCCGTCATGTCGAACATTATTTTCACGATGAGCGTGTGCGCGATGCGTTTTCATTGCAAAGTTTATACATTGGGGGAAACCCATGGACTGCCCCAGCGTTGTATGCGTTAGTCGGGTATGCCGAGCAAGCGTATGGAGTGGGTTATGTGCAAGGGGGCTATGCTTCACTCGTACAGCACCTCGTGCAAGCATTGCAACAGCGTGGGGTCACGATGGCGTGTGGGCAGCGGGTGTCGGCAATCGCGCTTGATGGGCGACAGCGCGTGCAAGCGGTACGCGTCGGACAGGAGACGTATGCGACGGACGCCGTCGTGTATAACGGAGATTTTCCTCATCTTCATGCACTGATGCAAGGGGAAGGAAAGAACAAGGGATCGGAACGACCCAAACGCGAGTATACGGCTTCATCGGGGTGCCTGTTGTTGTACATTGGGGTGCAAGGGCGATACCCTGAGCGGATGATGCATGAATTTTGGATGGGCGATGATTTGCACCGACACATGGACGACATTTTCGGATTGCGTGCGTTGCCCCGCAATCCATCTTTTTATACATTTTATCCGAGTGTTGTGGATACCACATTGACGAAAAATCCGGCGGATAGTGTGCTGTATGTCCTCGTGCCGATGCCGTCTGGAGAGGCAGTACCATGGGAAAAAGTACAAGAGGAATGGGTAGGGTGGCTGCTGGATCAACTGGAACGGCGTGCGTTTCCCCAGCTGCGTCAGCGTATACGGTGGTTGCGTGTGCGGACACCGCAGGAGGCACAAGCGCAAGGGCTGTTTGAAGGCGGTAGCTTTGGATTAGCCCCGACATGGGGGCAGTCTGCGATGATGCGTCCCCAATTGAAACCGTTTGCACAGATTGAGGGGTTGTATGCGGTGGGGGCTTCTGTTCATCCAGGGGGAGGCATCCCGATCGTTATGCAAGGCGCAAAAATGTTGGTTGACCGGTGGTTTCCTGCCACGTGACGACGCATCACCTCTCGAAAACAGATGCACAGACGGCTTGACTCTTGCGGGAAACCAAAAGGCGTTTTGTCCGAGGCGGTAAGCCTAGCCTCTCGGCGGGGGGGATACGGGTTGAACGCGTGATGCGCATACGTAGCGTGTTTGCGTGGGTGTACAGGGCACGAAGGATGAACAGACGATAAGGAAAATAAACGAGTGAAATATATTTTGAAACATTTTTAAAGGGTTGTCTTTTTTTTTTTGATAAAATTGGTGTCATAGTGAAATAGATTTACTATTTTATAAAAAATGGTGGGGTGGGTTCGGGGATGTCGATCGTGGAAAATATCGTGTATTACATGGATCTTGGTGTGCTTCTCACCGGCGCTGTTTTTTTAGGTGTAGGGCTGTGGAAAAACATAAAATGGTGCTTGTGGTTTGGTGTCGGTGTGGTCAGTGCGTCGGTGATTTTGGGGGTTCCAGATTTCATAGCAGGAATGTTAAAAGCACTAAACGAAGGGTGCTGTTAGTGCATCGAGTCTCATATGCATCACCTCTTAAAACCAGCTACACAGAAGGTTGCCTTTTGCGGCAAAGCAAAAGGCATTTTTTCTGAGGCAGTAAGTCGGAGCCTTTCCGCGGGGCATATGGTTTGAAATCGGGTTTCGGATCATTCTCCATCTTTTGTCCTGTTCTCTATCCCGACAGCCGTCTGTTTCCCAACAAAGGCGATGCCTACATGCACAATGTGTGGCACTTTCCGTCTCGTCAACTCCCTATCGTACGTCTTGCTCGTAATTTGCCGCAACGCTTGCGCCACGCCTTTGGTCAGCTGTGCTTCCTTCTCCACTTCCTTGAACTCAAACACGAATCCACGAGGATGCGTCTGCACGTTTCGTGGGATGAGTGCCATGTCGTACCGTCCCTTCCCACTTTCGCGGTTGGAGATGACTTCATGCGTCTCCCGCAACTGTATCATCATGCCTAAAACGAACATGTGGTACAAGTTTTCATTATGTCCGTCTTTTTTTGCCCCTCCCGTGTGCACGTCAAAATAACTGAACGTCTCGGCGACGTACGTCTCAAACCCCGTAGCGAAGGCGTCGTTGTCCCCTGTGAGCAACCCTTGCAACATCGGATCTTGCGTCTCTGTTTGTGTCGGGCGTACGACCCATCTCCGTACGATGTGCTCGAACACATACGACACTTCTTTGTTCGGCATGTACAATGTCGCTTTTTTGGTCAACCCACTGTCATGCGCCACTTCTCCCACTTTCAAATACCCGCTGAATACAAGAAAACTCCATAGCGATGCCACGTGATTGTTGTCCAAGTCGCCGAACGAAATGTGCTCATTGATGTCTTTGACGATCCCTTCGCCCTGCATCAGTAGGGGTAAGTCCTTCATCATGTCATGCCGTGACGCATCCATCGCTTGTTCGATCAACGCCGTATCTCCCGTATGCACCCAGTACGGTTGCAATGCTCTACGCGGTTCTGCCAACGCATGAAAGATCGACCACGGATTGTACACCGTCTCATCGCCAAACACATACCCGTTGTACCACCGCCGAAATTCGTCCATCTCGTCTACACGCCCAAAGTCCCGCAGTGCCGTCACTACTTCCTTATCCAACAGCCCGAATGAACGCTCAAACGCTGTGGACAAAATCGAGCACACGCGCACGTTGTTGAGTCCTGAGAAGATGCTCTCTTTTGCCACCCGCAAAATGCCCGTCAACACGGCGCGTTCCAAGCTTTTGTTGTCTTTGAGCGCACTGCTCAGCAACCCGCGCATAAAGTCGATGCATGCGTTGTAATAGCCTTGAGCATACGCCTGATGGATCGGCGTGTCGTATTCGTCGATGAGCAGGAGCACACGTTTATTGTCGTATGCACTTTCTAGCCATTGAGATAAATTTTTTAGGCTGTCCCCGAATTCTTCTTCCGTCGCAGTACCCTCACAAATGGCATCAAATCTTTTTTGTTCGAGGCGTTTGAGTTTCCCCTCGAGTATAGGGGCATGTCGCATATATTCATCCATGAGTACATTTTTGATGCGGTGATACGTTTTCTCCCACGTCGCTCCTTTGGCATCCTTGAACGAGACGAAAATGACGGGCATCGTGCCTTGCAACTGCCGAATTTGCTCATCTTGTTGCCAGATCGCCAGATCCGTGAACAATCCTTGGCGGTTCTCTTCGCTACGCTCAAAATAATACTGCAACATGGAGATGTTGAGCGTTTTGCCAAACCGTCTTGGGCGCGGGATCAAGAGTACCTTGCCACTTTCCTTCAATACTTCCCGTATAAACATACTTTTGTCTACGTAGTAAAATTGATCACGACGCACCGTTTCAAAGTCACTCTCTCCCAGCGGAATTAACCGTTCATCCATCTCCACACCCTCCTCATTCCCCGTCTTTTATCCTGTTTTCTATGCCGACAGCCGTCTGTTTCCCGACAAAGGCGATGCCTACATGCACGATGTGCGGCACTTTTCGTCTCGTCAACTCCCTATCGTACGCCTTGTTCGATATTTGTCGTAACGCTTGCGCCACACCTTTTTCCAGCTGCGTTTCCTGCGCCACTTCCTTGAACTCGAAGACGAATCCACGGGGATGCGTGTGCACGTTTCGCGGGATGAGCGCCATGTCGTACCGCCCCTTCCCACTTTCGCGATTGGAGATGACCTCATGCGTCTCCCGCAACTGTATCATCATGCCCAACACGAACATGTGGTACAAGTTTTCGTTGTGTCCGTCTTTTTTGGCACCTCCCGTGTGCACGTCAAAATAACTGAACGTCTCGGCGACGTACGTCTCAAACCCCTCGGCGAAGGCGTCATTGTCCCCTGTGAGCAACCCTTGCAACATCGGATCGTGCGTCTCGGTTTGTGTCGGGCGCACGACCCATCTCCGTACGATGTGCTCGAACACATACGACACTTCTTTGTTCGGCATGTACAAGGTCGCTTTTTTCGTCAGCCCACTGTCATGTGCCACTTCTCCCACTTTCAAATACCCGCTGAATACGAGAAAACTCCATAGCGATGCCGCATGGTTGTTGTCCAAGTCGCCGAACGAAATGTGCTCATTGATGTCTTTGCGAATCCCTTCGCCCTGCATCAGTAGGGGTAAGTCCTTCATCATGTCGTGCCGTGACGCATCCATCGCTTGTTCGATCAACGCCGTATCTCCCGTATGCACCCAGTACGGTTGCAACGGTGTGTACGGTTCTGCCAACGCATGAAAAATTGACCACGGATTGTACACCGTCTCCCGTCCAAACACATACCCATTGTACCACCGCCGAAATTCGTCCATCTCGTCTACACGCCCAAAGTCCCGCAGTGTCGCCTCGACTTCCTTATCCAACAGCCCAAATGACCGCTCAAACGCAGGAGACAAGATCGAGCACACGCGCACGTTGTTGAGTCCTGAGAAGATGCTCTCTTTTGCCACACGCAAAATGCCCGTCAATACGGCGCGTTCCAAACTTTTGTTATCTTTGAGCGCACTACCCAGCAGCCCCCGCATGAAACCAATACATTCGTTGTAATAGCCGTGTGCATACGCCTGATGAATCGGCGTGTCGTATTCGTCGATGAGCAGCAGCACCCGTTGTTTTCCGTAGGCGCGTTGTAGCCATTGGGACAAATACAACAGGCTGTTTTTCATTTGTGAAACGGTTGCTTCTTGATTGGAAATCGCTTCATATTCCTGCTTCTCCTTGCGATGAAACGTCATCGATGCGAGAAAAGGTTCATGCCGGATGTATTCTCGTGAAATTTGAGCCGTGACTTCTTTGTACACGTCGTCCCACGTCGCTCCTTTGGCATCCTTGAATGAGACGAAGATGACGGGCATCGTGCCTTGCAACTGCGTATATTTCTCTCCTTGTTGCCAAATCTCCAGATCCGTGAACAGCCCTTGGCGGTTCTCTTCACTGCGCTCAAAATAATACTGCAACATGGAGAGGTTGAGCGTTTTGCCAAACCGTCTTGGTCGGGGGATGAGCAACACCTCGCTACGCAAATCGATCATTTCCCGAATAAACAAACTTTTGTCCACGTAATAACTGTCGTTTTGTTGGAACTTCTGGAAATCGCTCACCCCAATGAAGATCTCTTTCACCAGCTTTCCTCCTTATGGTGTTTTCCGTCGTTCGGCAATCGCTTTCCCGCATTCCCTCTTCTACATATACGCCACCCCTACCCTCGCATGCTCCCCATCAAAGGCAATGCCCATGTGTACGATGTGGCGCACGTTTCGGTGCTTGACGACGGTGTCATGCTGCTTCTCCTTTATTTGACCAAACGCTTGCACCACGCCTTTGACCAGCTGTGCTTCCTGCGCCACTTCCTTGAACTCGAAGACGAATCCAAGGGGATGCGTGTGCATGTTTTGTAGAATGAGCGCCGTGTCTCTTATCCCCCCCTGCCCACTTTTGCGGTTGGAGATGACCTCGTGCGTATCCAATGTCAACAGGTTAAGAGCTTCCCTGAAAATGTTCAAAATAAAAGAAAATCTAAAAAAATCTTGACGTCTTCAGAAAAACCGGTTTCTCACTAATTCATCCATCTCCGATTGAAAACAGTTACACAGACGGATGGATTTTTGCAGGAAAGAAAAAGACAGTATGCCCGAGGCAGTAAGACGGATCCTTTCCGCTGGGGCGTATGGTTTGAAATCGTGTTTCGGATCACTCCCCGTCTTTATGTCCTGTTTTCTATGCCCACAGCCGTCTGTTTCCCAAAAAAGGCGATGCCTACATGCACGATGTGTGGCACTTTCCGTCTCGTCAACTCCCTATCGTACGTCTTATTCGACATTTGTCGTAACGCTTGCGCCACGCCTTTTTCCAGCTGTGTTTCCTTCTCCACTTCCTTGAACTCAAAGACGAATCCGCGGGGATGCGTGTGCACATTTCGTGGGATGAGCGCCATGTCGTACCGCCCCTTCCCACTTTCGCGGTTGGAGATGACTTCATGCGTATCGCGCAACTGAATCATCATCCCTAATACGAACATGTGGTACAAGTTTTCATTGCGTCCGTCTTTTTTGGCACCTCCCGTGTGCACGTCAAAATAACTGAACGTCTCGGCGACGTACGTCTCAAACCCCTCGGCGAAGGCGTCATTGTCCCCTGTGAGCAACCCTTGCAACATCGGATCTTGCGTCGCGGTTTGTGTCGGGCGTACGACCCATCTCCGCACGATGTGCTCGAACACATACGACACTTCTTTGTTCGGCATGTACAAGGTCGCTTTTTTCGTCAGCCCACTGTCATGTGCGACTTCTCCCACCTTCAAATACCCGCTGAACACGAGAAAACTCCATAGCGATGCCACATGGTTGTTGTCCAAGTCGCCGAACGAAATGTGCTCATTGATGTCTTTGCGGATTCCTTCGCCCTGCATCAGTAGGGTTAAGTCCTTCATCATGTCGTGCCGTGACGCATCCATCGCTTGTTCGATCAACGCCGTATCTCCTGTATGCACCCAGTACGGTTGCAATGGGGTGTACGGTTCTGCCAACGCATGAAAAATTGACCACGGATTGTACACCGTCTCCCGTCCAAACACATACCCGTTGTACCACCGCCGAAATTCGTCCATCTCGTCTACACGCCCAAAGTCCCGCAGTGCCGTCGCTACTTCCTTATCCAACAGCCCGAATGAACGCTCAAACGCAGGAGACAAGATCGAGCACACACGCACGTTGTTGAGCCCCGAGAAGATGCTTTCTTTTGCCACCCGCAAAATGCCCGTCAATACGGCCCGTTCCAAACTTTTGTTGTCTTTGAGTGCGCTGCCCAGCAGCCCACGCATGAAACCGATACATTCGTTGTAATAGCCGTGTGCATACGCCTGATGGATCGGCGTGTCGTATTCGTCGATGAGGAGCAGTACCCGCTGTGTGCCGTAGGCGCGTTCTAACCATTGGGACAAATACAACAAGCTGTTCTCGTAATGATGTTTCGTTCCTGTTTGCATCCATATGCCTTGAAACTTTATTTTTTCCATTTCATTCAACACCGGTTGGATCACATCCCGGTGCCGATCGTATTCATGGACAATAACGTCTTTCATTTTCTGGTACACGTCGTCCCACGTCGCTCCTTTGGCATCCTTGAATGAGACGAAGATGACAGGCATCGTCCCTTGCAACTTCGTATATTTCTCCCCCTGTTGCCAAATCGCCAGGTCGGTGAACAACCCTTGGCGTGACGCCTCACTGCGTTCAAAATAGTACCGCAACATGGAGAGGTTGAGCGTTTTGCCAAACCGTCTTGGTCGGGGGATGAGCAACACCTCACTGCGCAAATCGATCATTTCCCGAATAAACAAACTTTTGTCCACGTAGTAACTGTCGTTTTGTTGGAACTTCTGGAAATCGCTCACCCCAATGAAGATCTCTTTCATCGGCTTTCCTCCTTATGGTGTTTTACGTCGTTTGGCAATCTCACTTTCACGCATCCCCGTTCCTACACATACGCCATCCCTGCCCTTGTGTGTTTCCCTGCAAAGGAAATGCCAATGTGTACGATGTGGGGTGCATTTCGTTGCTTGACGACGGTGTCATGCTGCTTCTCCTTTATTTGACCCGACGCTTGCGCCACGCCTTTGGTCAGCTGTTCTTTCTGCTCGATGCGTTTGCATGCAAACACAATTCCGTGGGGATATGGATTGAAATCGTGATTCGTATTATGCGCACGTTCAGTCGTCATTACACAGGAGCCAAACATCTCCATCTTCATTTTAATATCTTTTTAGTATACCATAGAACCCTGCCTGCTTCTATGTATCAGACGATGAACATGAGACAGTATAGACAAACGCCATCTGCGAATTTGGAGGGTACAGCCTTACGGTGTGCTACGATTCGTACGAGACCACTATTTTTCATCTGGCATGGTTTTTAAAATA
>JAULZZ010000111.1:0-5242 GCA_032117095.1 Paenibacillus sp. | reverse complement strand
TCTGCTTGACGGAGGGGGAGTTGCACACTCGTGATGAGCAGCGACAATGCGATACTGACACAGAGGAGATTTCGTAAAAAATAAGGTTTCATGAGGGAACAGCTCCTTTTCATCGCATGGTATGAATGCAGATTTCGAACGTAATACTTGATCGGGTAAAGCCTTTTTTCTTTCCCACAACAAGAAAAGAAACTTTCCGTGCATATGCTTCCAATTAAGGGGTACGTATACGTATGCATCACGCAGTACACGCCACTTGTCAACTGCATTCGATCGCACATACTCCGACCGTACTCCTTGTGGCAAAACGAACGCACACACCAGATGCTTTGCGAGAGTGCAATTTTGCATCGCATAGCGTTTCTCACCTCATTGTATACCCTTATTATAAAAAAAAAAAAAAAACGATGTCAATCTTTATGTTTATGCTGGATGAAATTTTTTTTGGTATAAGACATATGACTTGAATGTGGTGCTGTAGCATGGGGGCATGGAAAACGCCCCCTCCAATGCGCCTCCGTCTTTGTGCGACGTAGGAGAAAGGGGGGACTTTTTATCCTTCCTGTATTTCACGAAAAAATCGGGTGCTTTTTTCAACCGTTCCGCTAGCAATGATATCCTCATCATCCAATTCCTTTCGTTTTCGACGCTCCCTATTGTTGCAGAGTTGGCGAAACCGCTTCACTGTCGTATACTGGAAATGGCTTACATACGCGGATACGAAACACGGATGAAAAACATCTTTGGAGACGGCTTCCTTTTGCGAGAAAAAAGGGGTTCTAACCAATAAGATGGCTGTATTCAACCCGTGTTTCGTATGACATTCCAGTTTACTCCCCGCACGAAGACGATCTGTTTTCCCCATCTACGCTCAGGAGGAATGCCAAATCATGCCTACAGAAAAAATGCACCTCGCCAAATACCCAAACCCTGTACGCCATCGCACGAGAACGTGGCAACTCGCCAACGTAGGTGCATTCCTTTTTATGATTACACTCAACATGTTAGCGACATTGTTGCCACTCAACGGGGTCACGACAGGTCAATTATCCGATGAATATGTCAACTTATTTACGCCGGCGGGGGTGACATTCAGCATTTGGGGAGTTATCTATACGTTGTTGCTGGCCTTTGTCCTTTACCAGTTAGAAGGATTTTTCAAAGGTACGATGCTCCCCGTCGCCCGCCAAATCACCCCATTATTTCTTGTCAGCTGTATTGCCAACGGATTGTGGATTTTGTGTTGGCATTACCGCATGGTCGCAGTATCGGTTTGCGTGATGCTCCTGTTGTTGGTGACGTTGATTTTTCTTTACTCCACCCTCATGCGCCTGAAACTGTCGCCAAAAGAGACGTGGTGGATCCAACTGCCGTTTCGTGTGTATTTGGGCTGGATTACCGTAGCGACGATCGCCAATATCACGATACTGCTTCAAGCCATCGGCTGGGATGGTTGGGGGATTTCTCCACAGACGTGGACGATTGTCGTACTCCTCACCGGTTTGCTGATCGCTTCTTCGATCATTTATCGGTTTCGTGATCCCGCCTATGGGCTCGTCATTGTATGGGCGTATTTGGGCATCTGGATCAAGCACAGTACGCCTGAAGGATTCAACGGACAATACGAGCGCATCATCGATACGGTAATCTTATCTTTGTGCGTGCTGATGGTATTCATCTTGTACGCATTTGTACAAAATAGGCGGTTACCCCGAAAAATAGTCGCATAAGTGACGCATGCCCTCTTGCGTTCCTCTTCATGATGTGTTAGTATGATGCAAGTTCGATTATGCATGAATGACGTTGCAAGACACACACGTATTCAGGTTATCCTGGTATGGGTGTGTCTTTTTGCGTACGCCGATACGAAGATCTTGGATGCCATACGCCGTGTTTTGCAGACGTACATCACAAAAAAGGAGTTCCATTGCAATGAAAAGACGACAGCGCATGCTACAAAGACGTGCTTTTTTCAAAGCGCTCCTCCGCCGTGGGCTTTCCTTCCTATTGCCGTTTGTGCTTGTCATGACAGGGATGCCGGGGGACGGTTCGGTGCACGCCAACGCGACATGGCTCAATGGCTTCCCCAACCCCTGCGGATACGAAGAAACGATCGATGGCCCCTTGCCGCACGCAGTTCGCCCCTGTTCGACGAACGGCTTCAAATTCAACAGTCCCTTGTATTATCACACTTGGTCTGTCAACAGGACCGGCAAAACACACGGTCCCCTGCAGTGGATCGTCTACGGGAACGCCTCGCACATCCCCGAAAGTATCCAACGCTACAAAAAAGGGTGGCAGTCCGATGCCAGCGACCCTGCTACCGTAAATGACCCCCCCAATGGCGAAGGGCACGCCTACGTGTGGGATGCCTATTATGGGCGGTACACCTATGGAGAATACTTGTATGTAGGTTTCACCGAAAGCGGGCAACCGTACCACAACCGCTATTTTATCAATGACGCCCAGACAACGACGGCACTCTCCCGCAAACACTGGATACGCAACCCGTGGGATGCATTGCCTGCTTCTTATCGAAATCATCACGGCCCGCTTCATCCCGGAAACGTGTACCGCAACGACGCCCAGCGTACCGAAGACCCGTTGTCCCCCTTGTTCAGCCTGTTACGAGATAACTTGACTCGCTCCCTTGGATTTACCATCCAAAGTGGTGTCGATTATGCGCGTCCGTTCGTCCCCCTCCCCGAACATACCGATCCACGGGCATATATGGCGATCCAACAAGCACCGACGACACGCGAAGCCGGCGTAGGCACGATGTATCATTACAGCTGGTCGTCTCGCAGCATCTGGTTCCAAACGTTCCCGCTCCAACGCTTTTCCCCCACAGAAAAAGTAAAGCCGGCACTGACATGCACATCGCACGTACTGAGCCATGCCCAACCTTTATCTTTGACCAATGAGCGGTATATGCGCGTGCGCATTGCAGTGGTGGGGACGATCCAAGATGAATCCTACGTCAATTCTGCGATGAACCAAGCTTTGTATTATACGCGTCACGATATTGCGGCTTGGCACGTATCCTTCGGCACCCAAACTTTACATTCCTCTTCCCCCAATGACGGCGTGCGCATCACAGAAAACCGCAGTCAATCTACCTTTGAGCTTGTGCTCGATACCGATGCGCTCGATCGTTCTCAGCCTGATCAATGGGTTTATACGACGACCGCAAAAGTGCAAGCATTTTATCACAATCATACCGCTGAAAGCCCTTCTTTTTCGACTCAAACGTGTGCCGTGAAAGTGCTTGTGCACCCTTCTACTACCGGCACCATGCAGTCGCAGTTTGGCATCGTACCCGAGATTGTATTTGCACAGAAGTCCGAGTTCGTTGCTTCACGCATTGGCTATGAGGATTGGAGTTACGGACAAGACGCCGACGGCTATACATTTATCATCACCAACATCGCAGATGGATCGAGTCATACCGTGACCTACGAGCCTGCTGTGCCCCAGCGAAGCGCCCCAACCCCTGGCGCACTCGACAAATCCGCCGTACAATCTTTCTTGCACACGTTTATCACCAGTAAATTTTCTGCAACCACGTTGACACGCCAAGTCATTCGCTTTCGCATCACCCAAAAGATTTTCGATCGTGCCCTGCGTCTGTACCGTACATCCGAGATGACCAAAGAACTGTCTGTCGTCCACATCCCACCGGCGAATGATTGTATGACGGCGGATGCTCCTCCCTTATACATTCAACCCCAAACCACGTGGCCCCTCGATTGGTACGATACCGTGCCTTTTCCCGTCACCGAGGTCGCTCCGACATACATTCCTTCTTCCGATTGCACTCCCGCCCCAAGTTATTCATCGTTCACCAAGGACGTATATATAGACGAGAACCGTATTGATACAGACGATTTTTTTAATAGTGCCTATGCGTTCGCTGAATCCATGGTCGGGCTACGGGAGGTGAAAGTCGTGTGGACCGCCCCAGACGGCACACAATCCGTGCGCATTCGCCACGTTGTCATTCACGCCTCAAAGCCTGCTCTGTCGATGGACATTCAAGGGTTGTTCAAAGTCAACCGCGCACTAGAAGCGACTGTCACAGCGACGGCCTCCAACGACCCTTGGGTCGAACAACATGCCCCTTTAGAGATCACTTCTTTTTCGTTCGGCGATGCTGAAGACAGTGCGCTCCGCTGTCGGACGGGCTATTGCCAAAACAATCGGCTACACAAAATATTCACCCACAAAAAAGCGGGCACGTACACGTTGCACCTACGCGGAAAACGAACGATTCCTTATGGAAATGGGCAGACGCTCACCCGCTGGTCAGACCCCTATGACGTCACCTACGAGATCGTTCCTGACCATCCCCCTGCCATTATCGCCCATCCCTATGGTGCCCAAATCAGTCGTTTAGACCCCCTCCAAATGGCGTATGACGTCCAAAGTACAGACGGCGATACGATTCTCACGAAAGTAATGAACGTTTACTATGATGCAGATAACGACGGCACGTGCGAGACGTGGGTGCATCACCAAACTGGCGACGTTCTAAAATCCATGTCATTCACGAACGTAGGGCAATACCAATATGTCGTAGAAACCCAAGAAACGACAACACAAGCAGTCCTCGCCGAATTTTATGAGGTATCCGACGGCGCACGCGCCACGTATACGGGCTATTTTGTCGTCGACAACTACGAACCGTCCAGTGCACTGTATCTCGACACCCCTCCGAATCCACCCGACGTCGATGTCCTGCTCATGCTGGATCCAAATTTGAATCGCACGACAACCGACGAAATGCGCAACAACAAGGTCACGCTCACGAACCGCTTTACTACTGCAAATATGCGCCCCACACTCGACATATGGGACCTCAAAACATACGAGTACACCCAAACAGCAAGCCATACCGTCGAAACACAACAGACTGTTCCGCCGAATACGTACGCGTATTGTTCCAACGGGTACTGTGGCACATTAACGCGCTCGTCCATCACAGACACCCCGTATGCAGAAGACAGAGGGTACTATACGACGCAAACGAATGCGATGACTGCCACGTTGACGTGTGACCACACGATCATCGGCATGTATGCGTACACTGGTGTGTGGACGAGTCAATATGATTCTGGAGATTGCCCTACACAAAGCATGGCGTACGACGACGGGCAGTACAAAGGCGTACTCCCGCGCGTAGGTACGACGGGCACATCTTGCCCGTATCGAAGTATCCCGTTAAGCTATTGTACGGCCAAGT
>JAULZZ010000110.1:0-10368 GCA_032117095.1 Paenibacillus sp. | reverse complement strand
GTGGCGAGGGGCGGTATGACGTGGTGGTGAAACCACGCAACGTGAAGACGCACCCGCGCGCATTCGTGTTCGAATTCAAACGGGTGGAGGAAGAAAAGCAACTGGCAAAAGGGGTAGAAAAAGCGTTAGCGCAAATAAAAGAGCGGGCGTACGATACGATGTTCGGGGGGACAAAAGTGCCCCACATTGTGCACATTGGCGTGGCATTTGCCGGGAAAAAGACGCAGGTCGGGATAGCGTATGTGTAGGGAAGCAGGAGCGATATAAGGTGAAAATCGTTTGTATTGCACTTGTGGTTTGATGGTGAATGGATTCGAGTGACTGTTTTGATATGCAATGTCAACACGTTAAGCGAATGCTCTGGAGTACGGATGAAGCAGTGATGACAGGTTATTTTTTAGAAAACGTCAATATTTTTTATAATTCCCATTTATTTGCAACATTTTTCAGAAAAGTTCTTAATCTGTTGACATTGGTATTCAAACAGTGTTTATACTAAACACTGATTAAAAACGCCCATACCAAGTGCCTCATTTCACAATAAATCACTGCGCTTTTTAACCAATCGGATTCCTGCGTTCAATCAGTGTTTAGTATTAGTATCAGCACGGAAAATATTTCAAATAAAGACCGTAAGAACGGGGCAACACGATCGAAACTGTTTTGGAGCTAGACGTTAATGTAATGCGTTCGAACGGTTCAGCTACAACGTGCGAACTGCGAAACGGAAGAGGTTCAACAGCAACACCCGCGTGTCTCGTCATGCGATTTTCTTTTTTAGGAAAGCTTCTACCGTGCCCAACAATGTGGAAGTTTCACCTTTTGAGGCGAACATCCAGTAGTGGGAAGAACCCCCACAAAAAAAATCCACGTTGTATCGTTCACCATTCAAACGCTTCGGCGCAAGGGGCTTGACCCGTGATGGCACTCGACAAGGCAATGACAGCAATCAGAGACCATGCAACTGTTTTTTTGGTCATCTCTCTTGTCGTCAAATACATCCCCTCCTAAGCGGAAACATAGGCACCTCTATAAACCCCATCACCACGCATAAATATTCGCAAAAAACTCCTTTTTTACGGCAAAGTGATTTTTCACAAATCGGTTTTTAGAGGCCCCCACGTGGTATACGCATCTTCCTTTCGATACGAATGCTCCCTGTATATACCCATAGTATATATACGATCTCAACCCCTTGAATAAACGGTTCGCGCGCTCCAATGTTTCCGCTTCAAATTCCACCCGCTTGGCGACGCATCCGGCGCATCACGATGCACAAGCGGATGCCATAGCCGACGGCGGCCACGCCTAACCCGACTGCAATGCCGATCCAATACCCGATCACCCCAAAGTCGAGTCCTTTCGTCAGCAACAGTCCTAAGGGAATCCCACACAGCCAATACGCACAAACAGACAACATAAAAGGAACAGTCACATCTTTTAAGCCACGCAGACAGCCTTGGAACGTCGACTGTAATGCATCAAACAGCTGAAACAACACAACGACACCGAGCAATGCGACGATCGTTTCCATCACCGCGCGATCAGGGGTATACAAGGAGGCGATCGGCTCCCGAAAAATGGCGACGCACGCAGCGAGGCAGAGCATGACTCCCATGGCCATGGTGATGCCGTATTGGATGTACTGCTTGGCATCGTGCCACCGCTTTGCGCCCATCTCAAAGGCGACCACGATCGTCAAAGTCATGGAAATACTCATTGGAATCATAAACAACAGCCCTGCAAAACTAATCGTTGCTTGATTTGCGGCAGTCGTCTGCGTATCAAACTGTGCCCCGACGAGTAAGGTCACAATCGAGAAGATACTTGCCTCGATGAATACCGTAAAGCCCATTGGAAAACCGATCCCCAGCAACATCCGACACGTCTGCCAAGAGGGCCATGAAAACGATTTTCGTAAGATGGCGTATCGTCTCAAGGGGCGGTACAAGGTTACAATCAAGAGACAGGCGCACGCCATGAAACCATATGTAAGGGCAGTAGCATAGCCAGCGCCGATGCCACCCAAACGGGGAAACCCCCATAAGCCAAAGATAAGCCCCATGTTCAGCACTGCATTGACAGGTAACGCACACAAGACGACGCCCATCGTCATTCGCGCAAGCCCGACTGCATCGAAGAAATTTTGCAATACGGCAGTTACAAACAACGGAAGAAATCCCCAAGACAACGCCACAAGATAATGCCGTGCGATGCGTGCAACGTCTGGTTCGAGGTGCATGAGATTGAGCACACGGTCTAACCCGAATACCCCTAGAAACACAAAACCGATCGTTAAAAAAACGCTGATCCACATCGCTTGGTGTACGACATGACGCATCGCATGCAAAGGGGACGACTGACCAGCCATCCCTGCAATGACCGGTGTCAACGCAGCCAACATCCCGCCCGAAAGCAAAAACCCAGGGAACCAAATGCTCGCCCCGATCGCAACCCCTGCAAGGTCTACGGTGCTTGCATGACCCGACATGATCGTATCCATCACACTCATCCCGAACAAACCGAGTTGTGTCACCAAAATGGGCATCATGATGCGTAAAAACAAACGGATCTTCATTGAGCCACTTGTTGCGTTATCCAGCTTGATCCCTCATCTCTTCGCCCAATGACGCACAACCGCGTGCCAATGCAGACGATCAAATTTCTACGCAAACGGTTGTTTAATACTAATCCTAATTCCAAACAAATATATCGACATAATAACGTGCGTGTGATACAAAGGATATGCGATAGCGCTGAGAAAAGAAATGCAAAAACGAAGAAAAATATGAACGCATACAAACGGTGAGAAGTAGTCGCATATCGTGGCGAGGGAAAGAGGAACAAAGGAATTGTCACGTTGACACAATATAACGCCGATGATGTGGAAATGTTGGCAAAGAAATCGGTTACCGGCGGGATACACGATCAAAAGTATTACACGGTGAGACTGGAATTTTATCGATGTTTTAGTTTGGAATTAGTATAAACACTGTTTGAATACAAGAATATATTGGTTAAAAAGTACAGTGATTTCTTGTGAAATGGGGTCCTTGGGATGGACGTTTTTAATCAGCGTTTAGTATGACGCCAAAGGGGGGCACACGATGCACAAAGATGCACGCATGACAGCAGATGCGTTGTTGCAACAGATGACACAACACATTTCTCCAGATTGGATGCCCCATGTGAGGAGCGAGTGGAAGAAAGAGTACTTCCGAAAACTATTGGCATTTTTGGTCGAAGAAAGCGCCACAAACAAAATTTTCCCGCCTCCAGAGGATGTCTTCCGGGCATTGCGAGCAACTCCTTATAAAAACGTCCGCGCAGTCATTGTCGGGCAAGATCCGTATCATGGTGTAGGACAAGCGAACGGCCTGTGTTTTGCGGTAAACAAAGGGACACCGTTTCCCCCTTCGCTACGCAATATCTTAAACGAATGGAGTGCCGATGTACAATTGCCGCTGCCTGTGCATGGCGACTTGGTTCCATGGACAAAATCTGGCGTATGCTTATTGAATGCGGTATGGACGGTTCCTGAAGGAAAACCACAGGGTCATCGCGGACAAGGGTGGGAAATGTGGACGGCACACCTGTTACGCGTCCTCAATGCACATCCCCAGCCTCTTGTGTTTTTGCTCTGGGGAAAACAGGCGCAACAGTGGCGTCACCACCTCGATGAAACCCGCCATGGGGTGTTAGAAACGACACATCCGAGCCCGCTTTCGGCTTATCGCGGGTTTTTGGGGAGTCGACCATTTACCCAAGCCAACGCGTGGTTGCAAGCGAGAGGAATGCTTCCCATCGACTGGACATTGTGAACGATGGCGTGGTCAATACGGCCACAGATGAAAAGATGGAAAAAAATAGGAAGACAAATGTACCGCTTTCGTGTATACTAGATGCAGACACCAATGGACATGATGTTCCTGCGTAAACAGCATTCCCAAACAAAGGAGATGAGCTGTCTTATGGCACTAAAAGGAAATCAAGTGGTCGAAAATAGCGTCCAAGAGCTTGCGCGCATTTATCAGCCGACAAACATTCGTAAATTTGTGAAAGAATACATCAAAAAATACTGCATCCCTGGTGGGTACGAAGAGGCACTCGTACACCTCGTAGAAGTACAAATGCAAAACTTAAAGCATTCTTAACAATGTGACATGACTTTTAGTTTGTACTGGCAACAAAGCGGTTGTTTTTGGGCATGTTCACTTCTTCTACGGCGCCTCCATCTGAGACGGTCATGACGCATTTGCCGTTGAACAATCCGCCTTCAGAAATGTGAAGTGACGTGGCGACGATTTCTCCGCGAACGCGCCCTTTGCTTGTAATGGCAAGTTTCCCGAGTACGTGCACGCTGCCGTCGATCGTTCCTGCATTGAGGACGTTGCGTGCGGTCGTAATCGAGCGTACAGATCCGTTTTCACCGATCGTCACATCGCCAGCACACGAAATGTCTCCGATAATTTTCCCGTCGATGCGAATGCTCGCATGGGTGACAAGGTTGCCATCGACGACTGTGCCTTCCCCGATAATCGTATCTGTCGTATGAATGTTCGTTTTCCATTTTTTGAACATCGATTCATGCGCTCCTTTTTCATGCAGTGGGTGATGGGAGGGTATTGGGTTGCGCTCTCCGAACGAGCGTAACGTTTTTTTTGTGTTTTCCCATAAGGAAACAGTTGTTTTTTGCGTGACTTGGGCATAATCATAACGAGGATGAGAGCGAAACCACCGGTTTTTTTGGATGACGGACACGTGTGCAATCGGGATGCATACATACGGCAATTGGCTGTGAAACTGTTTGGAACGACGAACATTGTGCAACAGTTTTCCAGCATGATCCGAAGCCAATACGATCAAATTCGCTCGCACCTCGCCTTGCACATCCCCCATAAGCAGTAATGTGCCCTTGCAAGAGATGTTGCATGCAACGACACAACCTTTGCCAATGCACGTATCCAACCGTTCCCATTTTGTGCGTGGCAGGATAACCATGTTGTTGTCCCACCTTTCTGTAAAAATTTTCTTGTGCGATGGGTTTTACGGGGGGGTTCTGTTTTCATTTGCCCAAATGCAACGTATACAAGTATAATCGATAGAAGGATGCGAAGGAAAGGCAGTCGGTTCATGATTTATGGGTGCAAAAGCAAGAGGGGCTTAATCTAGAGGCGCATTTTGTAATGAACATGGATTAAAGAAATTTATGTATCGGGATAACTTTTACGAGAAAACAAAGAATTTTTAACTGAGGAATAAAGGTGTAGTCTTTCTGCAGGCGGGATAGGGATGGAAAGCGTGAGGCGTAGCGAGAGCGCGATTTGTAAAAAAACCTTGCCGTAAACAAACGCTTTTTTGCTTATGGGCACCTCTATAAACTACATCATGCGCATAAACATACGCAAAAAAAATCGCTTGTTTACTGCAAAGTAATTTTTGACAAACCAGTTTATAGAGGCGCCCTTATGCGGATGATGTGCTTCATTTAAGAAGTGCTTCCAACACACAAAGACGACTGGTGAAAACACCACTTATTTTCTCGCAAAAGCGATACCACTGTTCATAGGTTATTCATAAGCGTTGCGTATGAGGCGACGTGGCGCAATCATAGGGGATGATAGACAGATAGGGGTAATTTTACATGATTTGGCTGAATGTAGCGATGGCGATTTTTTTGTTCCAAGTGGCAACGATCTTACTTTTTGAATTTCGGCGTCCTGCTAAAGGGTTCGCATGGATGGTCATCCTTTTTTTGTTTCCGATTCTCGGAATCCTGATGTATTATTTTCTTGCGCGAGATTACCGTCAACGCACCAAAGTGCGACGGGGCGGTCTTTTGTCTTGGGGGGCGATGATGCGCAGTACAAGCAGTGGGGAGCGTGCGCTCTTGCCGTTGGGTGGGGGTGACGATGGAGGAGTGCCCCCACAACGTGTTCGGTTGCAGGCGATGCTCCACAGTCTCCCTGAGGCGATGTTGACGCATTGTAATCAGGCGACATTGATGCGTTCTCCTGAACAAGCGTATCGCCATATGCTCGCAGACATGGAAAATGCCCGTGATCACATCCATTTATTATACTATACATTTAATCACGATGTAATCGGCAAGCAGTATCAGCGCGTACTTGTGAGGAAAGCACAAGAAGGCGTCAAAGTGCGCATCATTTTCGATGGGATCGGGTCGTACGCGACATCCCGTCATTTTTGGCAAACATTGCGTAAAGCAGGGGCACAGGTGCATTGCTTTTTGCCCGCTTTGATTGCTTTTTTTGACAAGCGGATCAATTATCGGAATCACCGCAAACTCACAATCATCGATGGGGAGATCGGCTATGTCGGGGGGGCAAACATCGGCGATGAGTACTTAGGAAAACACGCGCGGTTAGGATATTGGCGGGATGTCGTGATGCGTCTAGAGGGGGAATGTGTCCATAGTTTGCAACGGTGTTTTCTCAAGGATTGGTATTTTGTTGGGCGTGAACACGTCGCCGAGACGAATTTGTTGTTTCCAACTGTGACGTTGCAACCACGTTTAACCGTGCAAATAGTGCCAAGTGGTCCGGATCGCGACGGGGAGGTCATCTTAGAAATGCTGTTCGCAGCGTTTAATGCCGCGCGACGTCGGATATGGTTTACGACGCCGTATTTTATTCCCGATCGCAGTTTGACGATGGCACTAAAATGTGCAGCTTTAGCGGGGATAGACGTACGTATCATCATTCCTGGCGAGGCGGACACGCATGTTCCGTTGTGGGCTACGTTGTCGTATTTGGAGGAGTTGTTGCAGCACGGTGTGCGGGTGTTTCGTTATGCCAAAGGGTTTATGCATGCGAAAGTAATCGTCGTCGATGACGATTTTTTGACGATCGGTTCGGCGAATGTGGATTTGCGCAGTATGAAGAACAATTTTGAGCTGAATGCTGTTTTTTTTGAACGTTCGCTCGTAGAGACCGTTGTCCAAGAGATGGAAAACGATTTCAACGACAGCGTTGAGGTGCTGTATGAGACGTTCATCCAAAGGTCGCGGTGGAAGCGAGGGCAAGAAGCGATCGGGCGTGTTTTTTCACCGTTATTATGAGAGGCGGGAGGCAGAAGATGGAGGATGAGTTTGCGCACATTCGACGGTGGACGCGCGACTGGGTGAACACGTTGGAGGGGGCGGAGGATGTTGTGATTGGCATCGGGGACGATGCGGCCGTCGTGACTCCGCGACAGGGGATGCAGCTCGTGATGACGTGTGATGCGATGGTAGAAAATGTCCATTTTGCCACGCATACGATGGATGATCGGTCGATCGGGTGGAAGGCAATGGCTTCCAATGTGAGCGACATCGTTGCCATGGGGGGGGTGCCACGCTGGGCGTTGGTGTCATTGAGCATCCCGCAGGCGTGGGAATCCGAGCGGATTGATGCGGTATATGCGGGGATTACGGCAGGGGCGCACGCATGTGCTGTGCGGATTGTGGGGGGTGATACGACGTCTTCCCCGCAGCACCTCGTCGTTCAAGTGACGTTGATCGGAGAGATCAAGGCAGGGGTGGCCATTCCGCGGAGCGGTGCACGTGAGGGGGACAAAGTTTTTGTGACAGGACGGATAGGGCTTTCGGCAGCGGGACTCGCAGTGCAATGTCATCCTCCCAGCCCCTTGCACAAACAAGTCGCGACGGCGCAGCAACGCATTACGGACGCACCTTTGCATGGGGGCGACGAGGGCGAAGAAGCGGAAGAGACGCAGTCACACCCGCAGGAGGCGCACGAGGCGGTCATTCGGACATTGGCTTCGGTCATTCGGGCACATCGGCGTCCAAAACCCCGCAGACACATCGGGCCTGTATTGGCGCATACGGGCTTGGCTACCGCCCTCAATGACATCAGTGATGGCTTGGCGAGTGAAGTGTGGGAGTTGGCGGAGGCTTCGCGCGTACATGTCGTCTTGTATGAGGAGGCGCTTCCTCCCGCAACAACACTCCAAAACGTTGCTTCTTGGCAAGGGGCGTCTGCGCTCGACTGGATGCTGTATGGGGGGGAAGACTATGAGCTCGTAGGGACGGTGCAGGCGGCACGTGCGGTTGAGTTGTGTGACACGTTGCGGCAGTATGGTGCGACACCGGTGTTGATCGGGGAAGTGGTAGCAGGCGATGTCGGCGTCACGTGGGTGGATACGCAAGGAAAGCGCACCGGTTTGGCAAAACGGGGATATAACCATTTTCCTACTCGATAACGGTACAGCACACGCAAGGGACACGTTTCGTACGTGGTCAAAAAGGAGCTTACGAGGATGCAATGCGATACATGGACATTTGAGCATGAATCCCAAACGGTACAGTGGGCACAATGCATTGCCCGAACGTTGTTTGCGGGCTGTGTGATTGCGTTGGATGGGGACCTCGGTGCGGGGAAAACCACATGGACACAAGCGGTAGCAAGAGAGATGGGCATTACGACGCCTGTACGCTCCCCTACCTTTGCCCTCATTCATGAATACGAAGAAGGACGACTGCCCCTATATCACATGGATATGTACCGTTTGACACAAGTGGAAGCAAGCACACTCGGGTTAGACGACTATTTTGCAGGGGAAGGGGTTTGTATCGTCGAATGGGCGTCGAAAATCCCGCTGTTATTGCCTGCGCAACGACTGCACCTGTATTTTTCACATGTGCATGTGGAGGGGGAACCGCGTGCTTCATTTCGGCGTGTACACGTGCAGCCACACGGGGAACAGTATGCATCGTGGTGCCAACGCTGGGCAGAAGAACCAAGAGAGAGGACGAAAAATTCAGATAAATCTTCGTTTTTTTAGTGGAAGGAGGAAACGAAACACGATGCGCATCGCCTTAGATACGTCCACAGCATGTTTGACCGTGGCATTGGCGCAAGCAGGGCAGGAGACGATACAACGTCTTTTGATCACCGAACGAAATCATGCGGTCGAGCTGTTGCCGACAGTCGCGGCACTGATCGCAGAAGTGGGGAAAACGGTGCACGAGGTGACGGATATCGTCGTCGGCTGTGGGCCGGGGTCGTATACGGGCACACGCATCGGCGTGACGGCGGCCAAAACGTTGGCGTGGACGTTGGGATGCCCGTTGTATGCGGTGTCTTCGTTGGAAGTGATGGCATACGGCGCATATCGGCGACATGCGGAGGGGTCACAAGCGATCGGGGTCATGCCCCTGCTCGATGGGCGACGGGGACAGGCGTATACCGCCTATTTTGAAGCGTCTGGCATGTCATGGGAGAGACACCACGAAGAGAAGTTGATGCCGTTGGCGCAACAGTTGCAGACGGTGTTGCAGCACATTTCGCCGAAAAAAACGTTGCTCCTCGTGGGGGATGTGACCGGTGCACTTGCACCGCTCATCGAAGGGGTCGTCGTTGCGTGCGACGCACAACATCGCGTACTGTGTAGGCAAGGTGCACCGTTTGCCGAGGATGCCATCGCGCTCGTTACTGCGTTTCGTCAAGCACATGCCCCTGTTGCCGATGTACATGCCCTCGTGCCCGCATATACGCAGCTGGCAGAAGCAGAAGTAAAATGGCAACAGCACCGTGCGGAGGCACCTTCTGATGGATAAACACGAGCAAGATTCCTTGCGCATTCGGCCGATGATATGCGCGGACATCGCACACATCCACGAAATTGAATTGCAATCGTTTTCCTTGCCGTGGTCGCCTGCATCATTCGTCCAAGAGCTTACCCAAAACCCATTGGCCACGTATGTGGTGATGGACGATGTGTTGCGCAACAAGGTGGTCGGCTATGCGGGCATGTGGCGCATTTATGAGGAAGCCCACATTACGAACATTGCGGTGAGAGAAACGTATCGTGGACAAAAGTGTGGGTACAGGTTGTTGGAAGCGCTGTTTTGGCAAGCGTATCAGGGGGGAGCGCGGCACATGACGTTGGAAGTGCGACCGAGCAATGCCGTGGCGCGTAAATTGTATGGTAAATTCGGCTTTTATGAAGCAGGTGTACGTCGACGATATTACACTGACAATGGGGAAGATGCCCTCATCTTGTGGTGTGATCGTGTGGCGGAGATTGCCTGTGGCGATAAGGGAGGCGCACACGGATGCGTGACGGAGTAGTGCGTATTTTGGCAATCGAGACGAGCTGTGATGAAACAGCGGTGGCCATTGTCGAGGATGGGAAGACGGTGCTTGCCCAAGAAATTTCCAGTCAAACCGATGTACACCGTCGCTATGGGGGGGTCGTGCCGGAAATTGCTTCGCGGGAGCACGTGTCGTGTGTGACCACGTTGGTTGAGCAGGTGATCCAACAGGCGCACATTTCCCGTGCACACATTGATGCCGTTGCGGTCACCCAAGGACCGGGATTGGTCGGTTCGTTGATCGTCGGTAT
>JAULZZ010000109.1:0-6872 GCA_032117095.1 Paenibacillus sp. | reverse complement strand
TGCCGCTACACTGCCGAGCTGCCCTTTTGTCTGCCCGACAAACTCCACATCGGCCATTTTGACGTGGAGCACGGCCATCATGCCTTCCCGCAAGTCGGACCCTTCGAGATTTTTGTCTTTTTCTTTGAGCAACTGGTGTTTGCGTGCGTATTCATTCATCACCCGCGTATAGGCCGCTTTGAACCCCGTTTCGTGCGTTCCCCCGCTGCGTGTCGGGATAGAGTTCACATACGATGCGATCGTTTCTGCAAACCCATCGTGGTACTGAAACGCCAACTCTACTTCGATATTGTCACGCATGCCCCGCATGTGCATACACGGGTGAAATGTCGTTTTCCCTTCATTCAAAAACGCCACATACGCAGCGAGCCCTCCTGCATAGTGAAACGTCGTTTTTTCCTGCGTACGTGCATCGTGCAACACCATCGTAAGCCCTGCATTCAAAAACGCCAACTGCTGCATCCGTTCGGCGAGCAACGCAGCTTGAATGTGCACTTGGCCGTGAAACACGCGCGCATCCGGCTTGAACGTCACTTTCGTCCCTGTTTTCGTCGTCTTTCCGACGATTTGCAATGCGGTTGTCGGTTCTCCCACATGTTCGACCCCTTCATCATCGACCCAAGAGGCGAACCGTTGTGTATATACGTTGCCTTCTCGATGAATTTCGACGATCAACCATTCGGACAATGCATTCGTCACGGACGCCCCGACGCCATGCAACCCGCCTGTTTTCGTATATCCCCCACCACCGAATTTCCCGCCCGCATGCAACATCGTGAAGACGACTTGGGGGGTAGGAATCCCCGAGGCGTGCATGCCCGTTGGAATGCCCCGTCCGTCATCTTGCACCGTGACAGAATCATCGGCATGGATGGTCACTTCAATGTGCTGACAAAACGAAGCGAGATGTTCATCGACGGCATTGTCTATGATTTCCCAGATGAGATGATGCAACCCCGTACTCGACGTGTTGCCAATGTACATCCCTGGTCGTTTGCGCACCGCCAACAATCCTTCGAGAATTTGGATATCCTCTGCTTCATAATGTGAACTCCCCATTGTCGTGATCCTCCTAAAAAAACCTATGAATTATATACGTCACGACGTGTAAAAACGGTATAGGCGATCGCCACGGCAATCGTGGCCGTCACCGTGAGCACACCGAGAGAAAACGGCAAGGTCATCCCTGGTACAGGCGGTACTTGTCCCGAGGCATACGTAGCGGTATTCATATTCACCATGAAAAAATATTTGGATGTTTCCCAGTTGGCGGCAATATTTTCGAGTATGGTTCCTGCGATGAGCACGGCGAGCATAATGCCCATCCCTGCAGCCGTACTGCGCACAAGCACCGAGACCATCAGGCTAATGTAGGCGACAACCAGACAAGAAAACCAAGTCAACCCCATGATCATCGCCATATATTGCCACTGTGGCACAATGTGCACGTTGGTCGTATCGACCTCTGCACCACTGACCAAAAAACCCGTCAACACAGGCATGTTCCATCCCCCGTATCCGAATACGGCACCCGAAATGACGTACGATATGACGGCGGTGGCGAGTACCGTCAACGTCACATAAATGGTCAATGCGATAAATTTGCTTGTCAGTATTTTCCACCTTCGCAACGGCCGTGTCAACAACATCTTGATCGTCCCTTGTGAAAATTCCGACGAGACCAAATCCGCCGCAATGACCATCACCATCAATGGGAGGAATAAATTAAGCGAATTTTCTAAGAAAACACGGGTAAATGTCACCCCACTTGGCGACCTCGGGTCGATATTTTGTTGCAAATAATATTGCAAACGTTGCACCTCAACCCGAAAAAATGTCTTCCATTCTTCGGGAATGCGCGGGCTGTTGATGCGGTTTTTGTAATCGTTGATTTGGGTATCCGTTTGGATTTTCCAGTTGGTCGACCCCGTTACCTTGAGGAAACTTTCTGCTTGACGCATCTGGGCATACGTAAAAATGGGGATGAGCACAAGCAAAATCAGACAAATGACGAAAAAACGCTTTTTCCTCCATACTTTGAGCGTTTCATTTTGGATGAGTGCCAGCATATTAGTCAATCGTCTCCCCCTCTGTCAGTTCTAAAAATAATTGTTCGAGTACGGGTTGCTTTTGCTCTATCGCAGAAACTTGCACGCCTGCAAACACGAAACTTTGGGTAAGTTCAGGGACTTTTTCTTTTTTCATGCGCACCAGCACTGAGGCGTTGTCTTCTAACACCGTGCGATCCGTCCAATTTTGTTGATCGAGAATACGCAGTGCCAACGCCAACGGCTGTACTGTCCAGACGATTTCGTCGTACGGGCGTACGAGCAATTGATCGACACGATCGACCGCCAAAATGGTCCCCCGCGAAAGAATGGCCACCCGATCACACAACAATTGAATTTCACTCAACAAATGGCTCGATACGAAAATACTCATGCCTTCTTGGGCAAGGTTGCGAATAAACAAACGCAATTCTTTGATGCCTTGGGGGTCGAGCCCATTCGTCGGCTCATCTAAAATGAGCAACTTTGGGCGACCGAGTAACGCCTGTGCAATGCCCAGTCGTTGACGCATGCCGAGGGAATACGTTTTTACTTTGTCGTCAATGCGTGCGGTCAACCCGACAATTTCGGTGACTTCTTCGATCCGCGATGCGGTAATGTCTGGCACCATATTCGCAAAATGTTGTAAATTTTGCCATCCTGTCATATACCCGTACATTTCTGGGTTTTCCACGATACATCCGATGTGTCGCATCGCCTCATCGTGTTGCACGTGTACATCAAATCCAGCGCATTGTACCGTTCCCGCAGACGGACGAATCAAGTCCACAAGCATCCGAATCGTCGTCGTCTTCCCTGATCCGTTGGGGCCCAAAAATCCGAACACTTCGCCCGCAAATACATCAAACGAGATGCCTTTGATGATTTCTTTTTTGCCAATGGTCTTGCGCAAATTTTTGACGGATAAAACGACTTCGGGTGATGTCATGCTTTCTTAAGCCTCCTCTATGGAATAAGTGTCATCAAACGATCCGCCACACGTGCATAGCCCATGTCGTTGAGATGGTACTGATCGGAAGATAAAAACGTTGCCATTTTTTGTTGGAACAGATCAAACGTCGGTACGATGACGGTGTTGGCATCTGTGTTGGCAAGCTCTTGCACGGTCGTATTCCAACGTTGCACCGCACGCGACGTCTCTGCCCCATCAGAAAGCGTAATAAAGGGATTGTATAACGCCACATAGTACACGATGGCTTTGGGGTTGTGTTTGCGAATTTCTGTAAAAATCCCTTGTAAAGACTGCTGGGCTTTGGGAATCCGACTTTCAAACGTTGCCCCAACAATGTCTTCCCCAAACTGATATAAATCGTTGCCCCCTGCGGTCATCAACACGACGTCTGCCTCACGTAACGCTTCTTGTAAGCCGACGCGTTGCTGCAAATCGTTGAGTACATCGGTCGTCTTATACCCGTTGCGGGCAAAATTAGCGGTCACGTACACGGGCTTGTCGGACTGTGCATTCCAAAGCTCGCGGAATCGTCCGACGTACCCTTTGCCTGTCGTATCCCCGAATCCCACAGTCAATGAGTCCCCGATGGCGACGATCTCAATGCGATCATTTGTCGGTGTCGTCGTCGTTTGGGTCGGCGGGCGCATCGCATTGCTGTCGCCTTGTGGGTATACAATTTGGTTGATGGCATAAATAAGACCTGCGACCATCCCGATCGTGGCGACCCCTCCGATCAATCCGATCGTTCTCCATAATGCCTTTGAGCGAACCATGTTTCCCTTCCTCCTTGTATCGTTTGTGTTGTATGCGGTAGAAAATCAAAAGACAAAACCTTTGCGCCACGTCTTCGCTGCATGGCTAAGTTTTGTCTACGCTGTCCATATGCCTTCATAGGAAACGGTAAGTTTCTCATAGCCGGTGTCCGTGATGACATATGCGTTTTCGATGCCGACGACGCCACGCTGTGCAAACACAAACTTCGGTTCGATCGCCAGCACCATCCCCGGTTGCAACGTTGTCGTGTCTTTGGGGGCAAGCACAGGCCATTCGTCAATCTCTAATCCAAAACCGTGCCCGACAAACGACACTGCATCGCGCCCTTCCCCCATAAAATGTTGCGCCAATCCCGCTTGGGAGGCGAGCTCCACACTCAGGGCATACAACGCATGTGCACTGTTGCCAGGGACGAGACGTTGCTCGATGTGTTGCAAGATGTCCACCGCCACGTCGTACGCCCTGCGCAGGTCATCGTCTTCCCACGATCCGATAATCCCTATCCGCGTCTGATCGATCAAGTACCCGTCTACATTCGCCCCAATGTCGAGGACGATCGGCGACCCTGTGCCGAGTGGCCGCGTACTTGCCCCTTTGGGGAACGCAGGGTGTAGCCCCGCACCGCCGACAGGCCCATAAAACGCCGACGGTTGTGCAGCTGCCTCACCGCCCGACACGATGCCCGTGACGATGTCCATATTGGCTCCTCGCGCCCGCATAATCCCGAGATGTCCACGACAACGTAGGGCGTACTCAATCTGCGCCATCAGCGCAATCTCCGTCATCTGTGGGGTGACTTGCGCCCAAGCGATGCGTAACGCTTCGTCGACCATGTGCGCAGCCCGTCGCATTGCACAAAGTGCTTGCTCATCTTTAATCATGCGTAACGTACGGACATGCACCGTGGCATCGTGCCATCGGATTTGAGGGAAATTTTTTTCCAAGCGACGAAACAAGTCCAGCGTGATCGTGTCATACGTCACACCCCACATTTGGGTGCTGTTCCCACGCAACTGCGGGTACAATGCGCCCACTTGCATCCGCAGGTCTGTCATGCCGGTAAAGGCAGACAGTGCCACCGTCGTTTCCTTGCACGCACGGGCAAAGCAACGTCGGATAAACAAATGCGGTGTGCCCACCGCAGGAACGAACAACATGCCCGCCTGCATCGTCTGGGTAAAATAATACAAATCGACCGGATGGGTGATCACCGCACCGTCGAGACCATGAAGACGCAATCGTTGTTGTAGTTGCGCCAAACGCACGTGCACGAAGATCACTCCTCGGGTTTCGTCAGCTGTACCTCTAAGTAGGCATCGGGCAACAAAATTTCGAACATGTCGCCGTGTTGCAAAATGATGATATCGCGTTTGCTTTCCGTGAGTACGACAACGCCTTGTTTTTTGCGCATGCGTTGGATGTAGTGCTGGGGCACGTCGCCCGATTCGATCACGGTCACGCCTTCGACAGTAAGCTCTTCATCTGCCTCCATCGGCAACTGCAATACCTGATCATAAATGTCTGAAAACTGTGAAAAATCTCCTGTATATACAGATATACACCGCAACGCTCTCGCCTCGCATTCGTTGTCATTTCATGATGAAACGGGATGGCTCCCCATCCGCCGTTGCCCTTCGTCACAATCACGGTGCAGTGGACAGTTGGAACACTGGGGCTGTCTCGCCTTGCAACGGTATCGCCCAAACAACACCAACCGATGATGCGTCACCCCCCACTGCTCCTGTGGCACGTGGTGCATCAACTGTTGCTCGACACGCCAGACCGAATCATCGGCGTGGGCGATGCCCAACCGTTTGGAGACGCGTTCGACATGCGTGTCCACGGCGATGGCAGGGATGCGAAATCCAGTAGATAAAATCACATTGGCCGTCTTGCGCCCTACCCCAGGAAGTTGCATCAGCTGTTCACGTGTGGCAGGAATTTGTCCGTCGTACTGCGTAAGCAACAGATGACAAAGCTGTTGGATATGTTTTGCTTTATTGCGATACAATCCGATGCGTTGGATCTCTTGTTCGAGCTGTGCTAAGGGAATGGCGATGTAGTCTGCTGGCGTACGATAGCGCGCAAACAGCCCGTGTGTGACTGCGTTGACGGTGCGATCTGTACACTGTGCCGAAAGCAGCACGGCGATCGTCAGTTCGAAGACATTGGTATGGTGCAACTCACAATGCGCCTCTGGATACAACGCCGCAATCACATCCAACCGTTGGCGCACGACTCCTGTATCCACCGTCCGACCTCTCTTTCATAGATTCCCCTTATTTAGTGTACCGCAACCGTGATGCCCAACGCAACTTCTCCAATGAAATCGTTACATATGCTCAAAGGGAATCCATTGTCAGGGAAATCCCACGTATTCGCCGATCCCAGCGACGATCGCCTGGGCAAGCTGTTGTTGGATGGCGAAATCGAACAATTTGGCTTCTTCTATTTCGTTCGTCAGAAAGCCCAATTCGAGCAATACCGCAGGCATTTTTGTTTCACGCACGACGGCAAAATTTGCTTTTTTGACTCCGCGATCGTCCGTTGCCATGACCGAAAGCACCCGCTGCTGCATCACCGTAGCGAGACGTACACTGTCATCGTCCCGCCAATAAAACGTCTCGACGCCTTTGATCGCCGATGAAGAAGCCGCATTCGTATGAATCGAGATGAATAGATGCACGTTGCGGTCATTGGCAATTTTGGCGCGTTCCATGGGGGCGATGTACTGGTCGGTCATCCGCATCAAGAGGGGTTCAATGCGATCGTCTTGCTTTAAGAGGTTGTACACGAGCTGGGAAATGGTAAAATTGACGTCTTTTTCGTATCTCCCGCGAACAGAACGCGCCCCAGGGTCTTGTCCACCGTGGCCGGCATCGATCATGATGCGTAGCGGAGAAAAAGGAGACGGGCGAAACGGCTCTGCCACGGGTATGGGGGGCGCAGGAAGCGGAGATGGTGTGGTCGGCGGCGGCGTCTGCGCAACGGCTTGCGGATCCAGCTGACGTGGACGGTAGATCATCAATGCGTTGGTGAGCGGGTCGACGAGTGTTTTGAAAAAGTTTGTCTCGCGC
>JAULZZ010000108.1:0-27494 GCA_032117095.1 Paenibacillus sp. | reverse complement strand
TCTGCTTCGCAGCTGATGTATTTGGAACACGGTGCAGACGAAAAAGAGTGGCGATATAAGTCCCCAAAGCGCAATGGAGCGACGCAGTATTTGGCACTCCTCCTCACAAAAAAAGACGATCGCTACGAATTGACGCAGTATCGATTTAGTGACGACGGTGATCCTACGAACGATCAAGCGCATTTTATAGATACCAATAAAGTTTCTGCCCGCTACGCCGCACCAAAAGTATTGTTCGATCCCCTGAAATCTTTCAACATCTCTCTGTGGAAGAATAATGTGTCCACTGCGCTCCTCAATGGACAAATCGTGAATGACCAACAATATTTGCGGTTTGACATCACACGGTATCGGACATTGCTCAATCCCGATGGGGAAACGGTTGGTGATCAAATCGCCAGTTATGCGACCGCAAAGTTGTTATCTGACGATGTCAATCTGACTGTATCCGGCAACAATGGCGGTAACATGATGTCGGTGGTGAATGAGCGGCCAGGTTTTGTGTCTTTCCCATTCGAAACATTATCCAAAAACAGCATCTTTATCCCGCTGGGAAACAATGACTTCGCGCAACCCCTGTCTGATCTCGTGAATTTGCATGTATTGCCTACCGAATTGAGCTATGTGACATGGTATAGCGTGAGAAACGTTGCAGAAAGTGCGGGGTATACATTCAGTAGCGGAAACACACTTATAAAAGTAGGGAGAGAGGGAAGTCAAGGGAAAGATGGGGATATTCCGATTAACACCTACACAAACACGTTGCAACCCGTCACGCACATGCAATGGAACGATGCGATCGTATGGCTGAATGCGTGGTCGGAAATACACGGATTACATCCAGTGTATCGGGATGAAAACGACAATGTGCTCAAAAATGCGATGACACTCCCTGCGGTTGTGTTGCAAACGCGCAACAACGGCTACCGTCTGCCGACGAGCAACGAGTGGGAAGTCGTAGCGCGTTATTTGGGACCGACAAAACCAAGCTGGGACAACGGAACACCGCCAAAGACGATCAGCACGACAAAAAACGGATTGACATATTATTGGTTGCCTGGAGATTTTGTCAGTGGGGCACAATCCAACATGACAGTTGAAACGAAAAAAGTCGCTTGGTACGTCGATAACGCAGACAACAAGACACAACCACTCAAAACAAAAGGAAAAAATGCATATAATTTGTACGATATAAGTGGCAATGTAGCGGAATGGACGTTTTCACCGTATCTAACGAATCCTTCCACCAATAAAATCGTGCGTGGCGGAGGATACGGTACGACATTTACGAACGTCAAAATTGGGGCGTCCACGAACAACTTTCAACCACAAACGGCGAAAAGTTCCGAAATCGGGCTTCGACCCGTACAGCGCATCGTGCCCCGCACGTTTGTAAAAGAGATCATAGAGTTGGAATCCCCATTGAGCGGAAACATTGCAATGAGCCAATTTGAGACGGAGCAATACAAAGCAACCGTTGCATGGGACGATGGCGATCCGCAGACGACTGGACCTGACAATCTCATAGGCGGAAAATTTAAAGCGAATACAACATATACAGCGACGATCACCTTAGTCCCAAAATTCGGCTATGCGATCGACACGGCTACGATGGGTGCGAACTATTTTACAGTGAGAGATGCACTTAGTACCCTATTTGACAATGCAACTGCAAAAATTACGGCAACGTATCAAAAAACACAAGGGTTGATTGTGGACCAATTGAACATTTCTTATTTACCGCAAGCGGGTGACTTAAAGTCTGCTCATGAGAGCAAGGAATTCAACGGTCAGCTCGATGCGAAATTCATTTGGACGGGAACGTTTGATAACAATAAGTTTGTCGCAGGCAATACGTATGGTGCGACGATTACGTTGAAACCAAAAACAGGGTTTACGTTGAATGGGGCGGGGAATATTGATTTTTTGGACGATACGATTCCTACGGAATACAACTACGATAAGGTTGCCGACACAGTGACGATCAAAACGACGTTTAAGATAGACAAAAAAAAGGTCAACCAATTGAACATTTCTTATTTACCGAAAGCGGGTGACTTAAAGTCTGATCATGCGAGTAGGGCATTCAACGGTCAGCTCGATGCGACATTCATTTGGACGGGAACATTCATTAATAATAAGTTTGTCGCAGGCAATACGTATGGTGCGACGATTACGTTGAAACCAAAAGCAGGGTTTACGTTGATTGGTGCGGGGAATATTGATTTTTTGAATGATACGATTCCTGCGGACTACAGCCACATCCTAGATCCTGTTCTTGACACAGTGACGATCAAAACAGCGTTTTATATACCCATAAACATAGTGAACCAATTGAACATTTCTTATTCACCGAAAGCGGGCGACTTAAAGTCTGATCATGCGTACAAGGAATTCAACGGTCAGCTCGTTGCGACATTCACTTGGACGGGAGAGTTCATTAAGTTTGTCGCAGGCAATACGTATGGTGCGACGATTACGTTGACACCAAAAGCAGGGTTTACGTTGAATGGGGCGGGGAATATTGATTTTTTGGACGATACGATTCCTACGGAATACAACTACGATAAGGTTGCCGACACAGTGACGATCAAAACGACGTTTAAGATAGACAAAAAAAAGGTGGACCAATTAAACATTACTTATTTACCGAAAGCGGGTGACTTAAAGTCTGCTCATGAGAGCAAGGAATTCAACGGTCAGCTCGATGCGACATTCAATTGGACGGGAACGTTCATTAAGTTTGTCGGAGGCGATACGTATGGTGCGACGATTAAGTTGACACCAAAAACAGGGTTTACGTTGAATGGGGCGGGGAATATTGATTTTTTGAACGATACAAACCCTACGGACTACAGCCACATCCTAGATCCTGTTCTTGATACAGTGACGATCAAAACATCGTTTAAGATTCCAGTTCCACCACCGCCAACAAATCCTTGCCCAGTCGATTTTGCGATAGAAAGTACTCTAACCAATGGAGAACCGTCCCAAAGTCACTGGTATCCTACGATTCAACCTTCCCAAAAAGTAATCAAACTGAAACCACTCACACTGCAACCGGATGAAAAATGGTACGCCGAGGTTGAACAAACTGAAACTTGGGCGAAGATTGCGGGGGCAAGCAAAACAGAAGGCATAGGTGAGAAAAATCTTACAGTATCCGTGGACATGTCCCCATTAGAAAGGAGCAGACGAGCAATAGTAAAATTCTATAAGTCTTCAGGAACATGCTATACCCCATTTTATATTTGGCAAGGCGGTTTAGTGTTGCCACCAGAAAAAGTTACAGCCACAAAAGGAACTTCTAATGATATTGTAATCACTTGGCCAAAATATCCCTATGCGAATAAATACAAAATAGAGTATTCTAGACTTGGTCATCTAAATTCTTGGGATACGACAAAAGAAACCAGAACTTTAGTGGCAATTACCACATCAACCCAAGCCACCATTAACGGTTCTTCCTTAAAGAAAGGTGTTCACTACCGGATTTATGTTACGCCTTATGTAAATGATCAACCAAGAAACAATTTTGTAGCATTGGGATATACATCGGGTGGTTCTACGCGGGAAGAAAAACTCATTCGGTTGTATAATGATGTACTCATTCGTGATCCTGATACCGAAGGCTATAATTATTGGATGACTGGGGGGGGGAAGGATACCCCGCTTGCGGACATTGAGAGTATTATGGAAGCAGGACCAGAATACCCTCGAATAATAGCAATTAATAACAATTACAAAAATATACTACTACGTGATGTGCTCGTCTCACGTGAGGATGTTGAGGGGTTACGCTACTGGGTTGACACACCATGGTCACTATCAGTAGTGCAACAAAAAATTACAGAGTTTAAAAATACAATACGACCAGATGCTATAAAAGCAAAATTCCAACAATTTATTTTTCGCGATCCAACACCCTATGAGTTGAACGAATGGGTATTCAAAGGGTTAGCAGATGAAACGAATCAGCAAGGAATCGCCTCTTTTGGGACATATGTTGAGGATTATATGTCCGACCAAAGAAAATAAACACCAACAACGCAATACAATTTGTCAAGAGCGTTGTCTCCTGATTTTAAGAAAAAATACAGTACGTGCTGATGGGATTCAGTTATGTCAAAATAGGCTAACACACATTTGGGTAGATGAATTTTTGAATTTCCCGAAATGTAGTGTTGCAGGTTCCATTTTATCCCGTGTGCGGTAAACATCACTTCCTCGTCGTGCCTTTGGACCATCTCGGTTTGGGCGACGAGTTTTTTCTTTTTTTATGAATATTAATACTAATACCAATTCCAAACAAATATATCGACACAATAACGCGTGTGTGATACAAAGAATATGCGATAGCGCTGAGAAAAGAAATGTAAAAACGAAGAAAAATGTGAATGCATACAAACGGGTAGAAGTAGTCGCATATCGTGGCGTAGGAAAGAAGAACAAAGAAATCGTCACATTAACAGGATATAACGCCGATGATGTGGAAATGTTGGCAAAGAAATCGGTTACCGGCGGGATACACGATCAAAAGTATTACAGGGTGAGACTGGAATTTTATCGATGTTTTAGTTTGGAATTAGTATAAACACGGATTAAAAACGTCTATGCAGAGCGTTTCCTTATTACGAGAAAAAAACAGTGATTTTTAACCAATCGGATTGCTGTATTCAAATCGTGTTTCGTATAGGACACCGAACCCGTGCTCCTCTGTTTCTTTTTCTATGCCTCACATGATACGATGCGCTCATCTGTGGTATACTCACGATATACTTTTGAGATGGGATGAGACAGATGGTTGCGGATGTATTTGGTTACGACTTCACGTATGAAGCGTATCGGGACGCTTTGATGGCGATGGACGTCCCTGCATATCGGGTGGATCAGTTGTTTTCGTGGATGTATGGGCGCAGGGTGCGTTCGTATGAAGAGATGACGAACATTCCTGCAAAGTTGCGGAGCCAGTTGGCGGAGCGCATGCCTCTCGTGGAGCTCAAAGAGTTGACGCGGTTGACGTCGCAAGATGGCACGGTCAAATGGTTGTTTGGTTTGCACGATGGTCATGCGATTGAGACGGTCGTCATGCGTCACGACTATGGCATTAGCATTTGTGTGACGACGCAAGTTGGTTGTCGCATGGGCTGTACGTTTTGTGCCTCGACCATCGGAGGGCTCAAGCGTAATCTCAGCGCAGGTGAGATTGTCGCCCAAGTGGTGCATGCGCAACGGGCGTTGGACGAGACGGGCGAACGCATTCGCAGTATTGTGGTGATGGGATCAGGCGAGCCGTTTGAAAATTACGATGCGACGGTGACGTTTTTAGAATTAATGATGGACCCAAAGGCGATGCATATCGGACAACGGCACATTACGGTGTCTACGAGTGGTCTGGTGCCTCGAATCATCGATTTCGCCAATTGGGATACCCAGATTACGCTGGCTTTGTCGCTACACGCCCCCAATGACGCCCTGCGTTCCCGTTTGATGCCCATCAACCGCAAGTATCCGCTTGATACGGTGATCGAGGCGTGTCGGTATTATGTGACGCACACAGGGAGGCGCATCACGATGGAGTATGCATTGATGCACGAAGTCAATGATACGGTAGAGTGTGCACGTGAACTCGCGGCGTTGCTCAAAGGAATGCTCGTGCATGTGAATTTGATCCCCGTGAACCACGTCGTGGAGCGGGATTTTGTACGCACTCCCCCCGAAGCAGTGCAAGCATTCCAAGCCACGTTGCGCCAAAACCACATCAACACGACCATACGCCGTGAACAGGGGCACGACATCGCAGCGGCATGCGGTCAATTGCGCGCACAGTATATGGCATCCAACGGCTAAACCCAAAGTAATCTAATGAGGTGAAATGATGACGTTTCGTGTAGGGTCGATGACCGATGTTGGGGCGGTTCGCGCTGCGAATGAAGACAGCATCGGCGTATACTGGGAGCACTACAAAAAGACACTACTGGCGATTGTGGCAGATGGCATGGGTGGGCACAATGCAGGGCATGTGGCAAGTAAGATGGCCGTTCAGACGATCGAAGCAAAATTCAAAATTTATTTTGACAGAAGTAGTCATCACCACAAAGACATCGCAAGTGCAGATCTCGCGGAGATGATCCAGTTTGCGCACGACAGCATTTATATGCAAGGATACATCGACAAACAATGCCACGGCATGGGCACGACGTTGACGGTGGCGCTGATTTCCCCTACGAATCTCATTTTGGGGCATGTGGGCGATTCGCGTGCGTATATATTGCGTGCAGCAGGGCTCACCCAATTGACCGAAGACCACACACTCGTCAACGAACTGATCAAAAAAGGAGAAATCACGGCCAAACAAGCGCGATCCCATTCCGATCGCAACATTTTGTTAGAGGCATTGGGGGCACGCGCGCAGACGAAGTTTGATGTGTTCGAAGTGCCGTGGCGCGCGGGGGAACGTTTGTTGTTATGCAGTGACGGGTTGACAAATATGCTAGAAGACACCCAAATCGCGGACGTATTGCGCGCGGATCTTTCCGCACAAGAGATGGCCCAAAAGTTTATCGATCTTTCCAATGAGGCCGGAGGCGAAGACAACATCTCCGCGGTCGTCGTATTCAACGAAGAAGCGACCTAATCCGAATCGAGGGGTTTTGCGATGAAGCAAACGCTTGCCAAACGGTATGACCTGATACAGCCCATCGGCAGTGGGGGCACCGCCATCGTATATAAAGCGCGGGATACCGTGCTGCATCGTTTTGTGGCGATTAAAATGTTGCGTCCACAACATGCACATGACGCTGACTTTGTCCAACGATTTCGCCGAGAAGCCCAAGCGACGGCACTGCTTTCCCATCCGAACATTGTGAGTGTCTACGATGTCGGGCAAGAAGACGATGACCACTATATCGTCATGGAGTACGTCGATGGAGAAACGTTGAGCGACATTATCAAAAAACGTGCCCCCTTGCCTGTCGCTGAGGCGATTTATATTGCCAAACGCATTGCAGAAGCCCTTTCTCTTGCACACGAAAACGGCATTATTCATCGCGACATTAAGCCGCACAACGTCTTGATCGGACAAAATGGGGCGGTCAAAGTGACGGACTTTGGCATTGCGCGGGATGTGTCTTCATCGACGATTACGATTGCCGGATCGGTCATGGGATCAGTCCATTATTTTTCTCCCGAGCACGCCAAAGGGTTGACGACGGGCAAACAATCCGACGTGTATTCCTTGGGCATTGTCTTGTATCAGATGGTGACGGGGCAATTGCCGTTTAATGGGGACAGTCCCGTGAGCATCGCACTCAAACATCTGCAACAGCCGATCGTTCCACCACGAGAATCGGTCGAAACGCTCCCCCAAAGTGTCGAAAACATCATCTTGCGCGCACTGCGCAAACGCCTTGACGAACGGTATGCTGATGCACAAACGATGCTAGAAGACCTCAAGACGTGTTTGTCTCCCCACCGGTTGGATGAGCCCCAGGAAGTGCATGGGGCATGGGACGGACTTGATGAAGAAGCGACCCGTGCGATGCCCGCACTGACGATCGGCAAAGCATACACGCAAATGACGGAGAACGAAACCACAGGTGTTGTAAATCGGCGAAAGAAAAGGTGGCTGTGGACGATTCTCATTACACTCGGGATCGTGGGCATTTTGACAGGGGGAGTCATGATTCCCAACATGGTGACGACCAAAACAGTGACGGTTCCGATCGTAGCAGGCTTGCCCATGGAACGAGCGATTGCGGAGTTAGAGCAGGTGGGGCTGGCGGTCTCCCAACCGTTACTTTATGAATACAATCGCAAAGTGCCAGAAAATTATGTTATTGCGCAGACGCTGGCGGGAGAGTCCGCACGTGTACTGACGCCCATTGCACTAACGGTGAGTCGGGGGATTGAGCGCATTCCATTTCCCACCTTTGTTGGAAAAACGGAAGAAGAAGCCCGTGCTACGATCGATCAACTCGGCATTTTGAGCACCCGTGTCGAATGGACGCATGAATACGATGAAGGCGAGACCGGACAAATTATTCGACAATTTCCAGCGGCTGATCAACCGATCGATCCGCAGACAGAAGTCATTCGTATGGTGGTGAGTCGGGGGCGTGAGAACGTGGTTATGCCCCAGCTTATCGGACTGAGTCAACCAGAAGCAGAAGCGCTGCTCCAACGGGAAGGGCTAACCGTTGCGCCAGATCACTTTATTTTCGAAGAAGCCTATGCCCCCGTAGGCAAAGTGTTCAAACAATATCCATATGTTGCGGGGGAATCCGTGAAACCGGATGCATCGACGTTGCTGGTATACGTGAGCAAAGGATTGCCCAAAGAAGCACGCACCGTCACGTACACGCTCACAGTCGCCCCCGAAGTCGAGGGCACCGCCAGTATGGTCGGCATATTTTTGACTGATGCGTTCGGGCAACGCCAACAAAAAGTACAAGAAAAGATCGTGACGACACGTACGTTTTCCTTTGAGATGACGACTTCTCCGACCGTCGATGCAAAAGTCACATTGGAGCGAGACGAACAAGTGATTGCGGAGTATACGTGGTCGCATGAAGCGATAAAGCGGAATAAAGCCCCGCGTGACGATGCGACAGTGCCGATTCCAGATGTCCCTGAGACCGTTGTCGTCCCCGACGAGACCGTACAACCCGTCCAAACCCCTGTTGAGGATGTTCCGAGCGAACAAACGACGGATGGTTCCCCATGACGACGCATACGGGAACCGTCATGCAAGCGTTACGTGGATTTTTTGCGGTATTGGTGGAACCCGATGACCTTGTCGTCTGCCGTGCAAAAGGAAAATTCGAGGTAGACGGCATTACTCCTGCGGTAGGGGATCTTGTGACCATCCAACGGGACAGTACTGATCGTTTGGCGGGAACGGTCACGGCAGTGATGCCGCGGTCTTCTGTACTGTTGCGGCCGCCGATCGTCAATGCGGACACGGTGCTCGTCGTTTGTGCGGCGACACAACCGACCTTTCATCCGTGGATGCTCGACAAACTGCTCGTCCATGTCGAGTTGGCACGTTTAACTCCTGTCATTTGTTTGACAAAACTTGATTTGATCTCTAAAGGTGGTTCTTTGTATGATGAAGCGTTATCTGCGCAGCTGACGCGGGTGATGGAAAACTATACACGGATCGGGTATCTGGTCATGCCTCTCGATTATACGATTCCCGCTACAGTCGCACGATTGCGAGAACACCTCACGGGGCGTATGGCAGTCGTCGCAGGCGGGTCTGGTGTAGGCAAGACTACACTGCTCAACGCCCTGATTCCAACGTTGCAACTGTCTACGGGGGGAGTAAGTGCGCGCACAGGACAAGGCAAGCATACGACGAGGCACGTCACGCTGTACCGTCATGCGCATAACGGCTATATCGCCGATACCCCTGGTTTTTCGCAGCTTTCGTTTCAAAAAATGGACAAAAAAGAAATTATGCTAGGGTTTCCTGAGTTTCGTTCGCAGATGGGTGCGTGTAAATTTAGAGGGTGTTTGCATCTGAACGAACCGTCGTGTGCCGTGCGTCAAGCCGTCGAACAGGGGACGATTGATCCGCATCGCTACGACCACTACGTCTCGTTCGTTCACGAAGTGCAGCCCCCAAAATGGAGGTCGTAGCGATGGTCATCATTGCCCCTTCTTTACTGAGTGCGCGGTTGGCATATTTAGCAGAGGACATCAAAGAAGTGGAATACGGAGGAGCACAGTGGTTGCACGTCGATGTCATGGACGGGCACTTTGTCCCCAACATGACATTTGGTGTGGCGTGGGTGGAAGCGATTCGCCGAGAGACGGCATTGCCCCTCGACGTGCATCTCATGGTCACGGCCCCTGAGCGGTACGTCCAACAATTTGTGCAGGCAGGGGCGGATCGCATTACCGTGCATGTGGAAGCGACGATGCACGTGCACCGCACCATTGCGCTCATTCGCAGTCTTGGCGCGTCCCCGGGGGTCGCACTCAATCCCGGCACTTCGCTTGCCACTGTCGATACGTTGTTAGAGGAGATCGATTTGCTGTTAATCATGACGGTCAACCCAGGGTTTGGCGGACAGTCGTTTATCCCGCACATGCTTCCCAAAATTCAAGCGGCGCACGCACGGATTGCGACATCGCCTGCCTCACGTGCAAGGCATCTCCAAGTCGATGGGGGCATTGATGCGACGACGATTCGTGCAGTCGTGCAGGCAGGGGCGACGTGTTGTGTGGCAGGGAGTGCGATTTTTCAACAGCCCGATCGTATCCAAGCATTGGAAACGCTCCGTCAGTGCGCCCAGTTCGGAGCGCATGCACCGCCCAACGGTACATCCTGTGCATCACAATAAGAAAAAACTTCTTAATTTTGGTTTCATACGAAACACGGATTAAAAACAGCGATGCAAAGGGATTCCTTTTACGAGAAAAAAAGGGATTTTTAACCAATAAGATAGCTGTATTCAAATTGTGTTTCGTATCAGGGGCAAGAATTCCTATCTTTTTATGGACAACGTCGCAGGGGGGTAGCACATTCTCCAAATTGGCGAATACAATAAGCCAAGAGCGCCCATAAAGGAGGAGTCACGATGCGTTTTTATACGTTTAAGCTTCCTAGGTTTTTAGGAGGGCTCGTACGCACGTTACTAGGTGCGATGAAACAGCGCTAAGCGAAAATATGTACTTTCCTAAAAAAGCCGATATCGTGCAGATATCGGCTTTTTTTAGGATGTACAACAATCTGCTGATATCCTGCATCATCCCGTTGGACGAAAATGTACACCAGAGAACAAGGCGGTTTTCCATTTTTCACCTCACATTTTACGGTTTATTGTCGGCAGAAGGAAAAAATATTTTTTTGCAAAGCGGCAAAAGAGGGTAGACAAATGGATAATTTTGGTATTATTATATTGTTGTATCCAAAATCGAGCAAGAGAGGAGCCGATCATCCGAATGATTCCGAAGCATCGTTTCAAAATCGTCGGTTGGAGCATGGTCTTCATCATGAGCATGAGTATGGGAGGGTTGAGCGCATACGCACAAACAAAGGCGTCACTGCCTCGAGATCTCGATCAACATTGGGCAAAAAAAGTCGTTCATGAATGGATAAAACTCGGACGCATTACGGGTTATCCGGATGGCACATTCGCCCCCGACCAATCGATCACACGCGCAGAATTTATGACATTGGTCAACAAAGCGTTCGGGTTCAAGGAAGAAAAGCAAGTCCAGTTTTCAGACATGACGCCACAGTCTTGGTTTTACCATGAAGTGCGCCGTGCGGTCGCCGCTGGCTATATCAAAGGGTATCCCGACGGCACGATACGGGCATTACATCCGATGACGCGGCAAGAAGCAGCCGTGGTGTTTGCGGGCCTCAAAGGGCTAGACACTTCAACACACTCGCCACAACGCTATTCAGATGTAAAAAAAATTCCGTTATGGAGTGCGGGGTCGTTTGGCGCAGTCGTGGCAGCCGGATTTATGGATGGGTATCCTGACGGGACGCTCCAACCCGAGAAGGAAATGAACCGTGCAGAAGCGATTGTGGTGTTAGATCGACTACTGACAGGCTCTCCAGAAAATATTTTTTACAGTGCAGCAGGTACGTACGGGCCTGCATACGGCCTTACCGTGACGGATCGCAATGTGGTCATTCAAGCTGCCCAAACAACATTACAAAACTTACATATTCGTGGTGCACTGACGATCGACGCACAAGTCGGGGAAGGTACCGTATTTCTCAACAACTTGATCGTGGAGGAAGATACGATCGTACGCGGTGGAGGTACACAAAGTGTGTATTTGAACGGGGGTACATACCAACGCATTGTCGTGGGCAATACCCCGACGAAAGCAGTGCGCATCGTGAGTGATACACTCGATCCCGTTTCTCTCGTCGTCGAATCGTCGGCGCAAGGACAAACGCTTTATTTGGCAGGGGTATATGAAGAAGTCATCCTCGATGGACAAACGACGCGTGTAGAACTGCTCGATGCAGCAACGGTGACAACGCTACGTATTGCGGCGACAGCACAAAATGCGACCGTCGCATTGCAGCAAAATGCCGTCGTGACGACGGTACAAGCGTCTGCGGTGGCGACGATCCAAAACAATGGCCAGATCAGCAATCCCATTACAGGGGAAAAAGCAACAGAAACGACCATTGAGGGAAATGTACCGAAAAACGCTTCCCTAGTAGCGGTCACGGTTGCACCGAACAACACATCGCCCGCGTCGACAACAACCTCTACTCCCTCAACGTCATCAACGTCACCATTGCCTCCATTGCCTCCTAAAAAAGTAGATCGTTTTGCCGTAAACTCGATTGCCGTTCCCGTGGCAGGCGCTTTGCCTGTACGGACGATGGTGGACAGCCAGTATACAGGAGACGTTCAGTGGGTGGTGCGCAATGGCACGATCGACACGCCGTTGTCTAATGGCCAACCGTTTGCTCCGTATACGGCGTATATTGCGAAAATTACGTTGACGCCACAAGTTGGATTTACATTTGAGGGGATCGGGTCGAATACGTTTCAAGTGACCAATGCGCTGTCTGAAACCCACACCGCCAATAGTGGGGTCATTGAGGCGACGTATGCCCCTACGGGGACCGTAATGCAAAAGGTGCCAATTCGTACGTTTACCCAAGTCCCCACAGGGATTACGAACTTGAGTACTCCTGTAACGTTGGATGATTTTATGATTGCACAGACGGAAGTGACGTACGCACAATGGTATGATGTATACAACTGGGCAATCGCAAACGGCTATACGTTTGTTCGTGCAGGTGCCCAAGGGAATGAGGGGGTTGTGGGTGCCGCACCAACCGAGCGAAAATATGAGCCAGTGACCCAGATTAGCTGGAAAGATGCGCTCGTTTGGTTAAACGCCTTGTCGCAACGCATGAAACTCCAAGCCGTATATGTTGACGATGCGAAACAGCCACTCAGGAACGCAAAAAACGTCGTCGTCTCCAAGGTAGTGACCGATGCGAATGCCAATGGCTATCGCTTACCGACGGATGTAGAAATTCAGATTGCTGCACGGTGGATTTCTGCGGTGGCACCAACCGAAGGTGCGTTGGCAACGACACGCATCCAGTTGAACGCCCCCAATCCGTTTTATTGGACACCAGGAAATTATGCAAGTGGCGCTATCGGCGATAGCACCCAATTTTCCACCGTGGCATGGTATGATGAAAATTCGGGCATGCGCACGCAACGCGTCGCCACAAAGCAAGGGAATGCGCTGAAATTGTATGATCTCAGTGGCAACGTATGGGAATGGACGGCATCGGGCAGTTCAGATAAACGGCGTTATATTTTTGGGGGCAGTGCGTTTGACACCTCGGATGAATTGCAAATCGGAGCAAAAAGTAGCGAATCCGCCGAAAAATTTAGCAATAGAATAGGATTTCGTTACGTCCAGACGATCAAACCGTGATGTGGATATCCTGCAACGTGATCAAAACACGCACCTCCCCTAGGATGTGCGTGTTTTTGATTTTTTATGAAAGGAATGGGCATACAAGTAGCTGTAACATTGTGTAAAAAGGAATTCTTTCCCTTGACAAACCTAAGCATTAAACCATCCACACCTATCACAGGTATTATACTAAACACGATTTGAATACCAATGTGAACAGGTTAAGCGGATGATCTCGGAGATGGATGAATCAGTGAGAAACCGATTTTTCTCAAGACGTCAAGATTTTTTAGATTTTCTTTTATTTTCAACATTTTCAAGGAAGCTCTTCACCTGTTGACGTTGATTTGAATATAGCGATCCTGTTGGTTAAAAACCTCTTTTTTTGATGCACAAACGATAGTGTGAACATACAAAATTTTTTCAGTATCATATTGATTTTTATTTTTTTCATAGTATAATTAAAACAAAAAATACAAATATCCCCAACAGATGCTAGTGGAGCATAATGCTTCGACCAATTACATACCCCAAATGCCCCTCTATAAAGTGCATTCTACGCACAAAAACAGAGGCGAAAAGTCCGCCTGTTTATGCCAAGATGATTTTTTACAAATTGGTTTATAGAGGTGCCACCAGCCCAGCGATGCAACTTGAATAAGAAAATGTTGCTTTGATTGCGCAGATTCAATGATTAGGGGCACAAATTCAACTGTATCACCAACGTCTTTTCGGTTCGTCGAGCGGAAAAATGACGTTCCAACAACAAGTGTTTCAATTCGTCCTCAACGAGGCGGAGGATGAAAAAAACCTGAAATAGAGACGATCATCTACCGACGTCGCAAACAAAAAGGGCTATGCGAAGAACAACTGGCACATTTACCAGAAGAAATGGTTGAACATCGGCTGTCTGAAAAAGAGCGGATATGCCCCCCTGTTGCTCAGGGGAAATTACATGAAATGAGCAGGGAAGTGCATCGAGATACAAATCCGTATTTCGATTTTGGTGCGCTCTCAGACAAATTGTATTTTGTTTGCTCGCAAAAGACAGACCTTTCTCTTCTTTAAGGGTTACATGGGGGATTTGTACGAAGTGACATTCATTCCTGCGCAGGCGAAAGTCGCGAATCGTGTTCGTTACATAATCTTGGTTTTTCTTTTCACCAGAACGTAGCAACGTTATTTATTCTTTATTTTTTTGTAAGCGCTTTCAACATCTCTTTTTCCTTTTTTCATCTTTTTAATTCTTTATTTTTTATTATGTGGGTAATTTTTACCGTTCCAAAAATTTTTTACAGCAAAAAGATATACAGAATTTCTGTATTTTTGTATCGAATAATGGTGTTTAGAAAATCTTATACTAGTACCAAATACGATTTTAATACAGGAATTATACTGGTTAAAAATTACTTTTTTTCTTGTAAAATACAGTCCTTTTATATAGACTTTTCTAATCATTTTTTAGTATAAAAGGCACCCCTATAAACATATTTAAAAAACATTTCAATTAAAAAATCGTTTTTTTCGCTTGTGTTTATGCGTGTGACGCCATTTATAGAGGTGCCCATTATTAAATTTGTAACCGATTTCAAAGGGGGAGTTTATGATGTTTTTCTGCCAACGTCTTGCTCGTCACGCAGGTACTGCTTTTCTGGCTTTGTTCGTCTTATGCGCTGTTGTTTTTCCTCCTTCGCTCGCATCTTCTTTCGTGCAAGCAAAACCAATGAGTACTCCAAAGCCTACTTCTACCGCCCAACCCACCTCCACGACTCAGAATGTTTCTTTTGTGAAAAAATTCGGTTCAAAGTACACTATGGATGTGATCGCACGACTCGACAATTACATCCGTTCTAAAAACATCAAGAATGTCCTACAGCCTTTGAATTGTGTTGTCGACACACTCACTGCTTACTTCGACAACAACAATTGCATCCCAGATACTTCCTCACCAAATAAGATTGTTGCTGGAGTGAACCAAAAACTGCGCACTATATTTGACGCCCTACTTCACGAAGCATATGGTAGCACGGGTGGGAAGTGCGGTGTTGAAAAATCGACCAAAAAACGTGGAACGATGGGTGGCGAATCTTGTCTTTTGGAGCTTGTTGCATTTATTAACTCCAATGTTGGCAATTGGTCAAAAAAAGATATTTCTGCGTTGCATGAGTATATAGAAAAAATCTTAAAGAGCAAAGACGTGTACAAAGGGGCCTGTCCCGCAAAAACAGTCAAAGATTTTCTCACAAATAAGTTGTGTTCCTCCGTGGTAGCGGACAACCCTGAAAATTACTCCGCCGCTGCGGCGCTATGGAGAACAATCCAACATCAAACATATTATTTTACAAAGGGAGTTTGTGGTTATTCCGCCAAGGCCAAGAATGCTGGGGATAAATTCATGGAACGTGGTGAAACTTTGTGTGGGCTAATGCCTAATTATCAAAACTTAACAGCTAGTCAACTGAATGAATTCATTCCGATTTCATCCAAAGTGACCCTCGGGACATGGAACGCCACGCTGAATTGCATCTCCTCTGCCATTCCTGTGCTCGCTTGTGTGGCAAAAATTCCAGATGAAGCCGTACGTGGTCTGATTCAAACCGCTTATTTCAGCAACGCATCCAATGGGAGTGCAATCGCTAATTTTGTTTTAGCGAATTTTGCTGGTTTCAAAAAAGAAGACAGAGATAAATTTTTTAAGGTTGTGGAAGATTATGAAAAATTAGAAAAGGAAAAGAAAATAGCCATCACAGAAGCGGATCGAGAAAAGTTGCGGGCCAAATATAATGTTCCCGACATAAAACGCTACCACGAGAACAAAAAAACGGTAGAGGTATTCATCTCCTATTCATCACAAATGGGTCCCGTATTCGTTCTTCACTGGATCACGAACAATGTAGTGATTGCGCTTACAGAAAGACAAGTTCTCGCTGGTACACTTCAGCTAAGCAATGTCATCGTCTCTCCAAAGGTTTCTGCTAAAGTTGCCGGAGCGAGTGGAACGATTTTATCTGCTTTAGTCGTCTGCGAAAAATTCAAACCGTGCAATACGAATTTAAACCCATTGTATGATTTCGACCAAATCACAAGAAATGGTGAGGAATGGAAGTTAGCAAAAATTTCAGCGATCGTTATTCCTGTTATTATTGGTTTTTTCTGCCAATCTACACCTCCGAACCGCTATTCCGTTGGTTGTGCGAAGGACGTTGCATCCAACATCAATTTTGAGTTCGGGATACTGCGTAAAATGTCTTCTAAGACTTGTTACACATGTCCTCGAGATTCGAATAGAACACTCCAAGCTGTATTTATGGAATCTACTTTTGCTATATCTACTTTTGGATTTATACAAAATTCTTTCACAAATATCAATAAAATCAACCAAGTTCCTGGTGCCATCAAAACTATCCTAACAAATATATGTAAATTTCTAGGGCAAGAGTGCAATCCTGAAATTATCAGCAATATGGAACCAAATGCTGCGAGGACAAATAAAAGGGGGGTCATCATCATTTCCTTGGTTACTGCGATCGTTGCATTCACAACCACATACCATTCAACGAAAGAAGTAATGGATTTATATGCGTCCAAAGTTTCTATTAAAAACTGTATCAGTAATGCCCCTTGTGCAGCAGCGTTACTGAGATCCGCAAATGACCTGAGAAGAGATGCCGTCGTTGGCAACTTGATCCGTTTTGCCTCTGGAGTCGTAGAAGCTGAGAAGAAGCCTCAAGAAAAGAACTTTTTCGCTTCCGTCTTGGCTTTCGTGAATTCAGCCATCATGAAAATAGGCTCCCAGCACATCAAAACGCTGGATTCTTTCAAAAAAGAATTAGAGAAAAACCGCAGAAATATTTGTGATTTTTACAAAATCGATTCACTTCCTACGAACAACAAAAGCGCATTTGTCATTCAGGGCACTGACTTCTATCCGTTTCGCGACGGATGCGTCGTAATAAAACATTGGTCAAAATAGTCGCTGAATATCGATCACAATGTTTTTATAAAAAAATCAGAGAAAAATCGTTTTCATTTCATTGAGAGTGGGGATGACTTGACGCTGACATCGGGTTGTTATCTATTTTGCATACGGTACGAATCGCGATTTCAAAACATATCGCCTGCTTAAAGGCTACGCCTTTTTGCCTTGGTCAAAACGCTTATGCTTTCCCACAAGGAAAAAGTACACCGAGGCGGTTCGTGCATTGTTCATTTACATCGTATATAATGAAAGCATGATTTTGAATAGAGAAATACGCTTTCGTGGCGATGCGCAGACGCCCGCGGGATAGCGCATCGATCACCGATGTAAAAATTTGGCGTCGCTTTTGAGAAATCTTCCATGTCGTGCATGCTAGACGGCGCACGTGTCGTTTGGTATGATAGAACTGTTGCAATCATACGTTCGTAAAAAATGGTGGAGGTTGATCGATGTGCGGATTCTCGGCATTGATCCTGGGCTTGCCACTGTGGGGTTTGGCATTGTTGATTATGTGGGGAGTCGCTGTACGCCGATTCAGTATGGGTGCATTACAACAGAGGCACATACGTTCCATGGGAAACGGCTACAAGACATTTATGTCACATTAGGCGATGTCATCGCCCGCTACACGCCCGAAGTCATGGCGATCGAGAAGCTTTTTTTTAATACGAATGTGACGACTGCATTTTCAGTCGGGGAAGCACGAGGGGTGATCGTGTTGGCGGCCGTACAGCATCAGTTGCGTGTCGCCGAGTATACGCCCTTACAGATTAAGCAAGCGATCACGAGCTACGGGCGTGCGGACAAAAAGCAAGTGCAGGAGATGGTTAGGATGTATTTGAACTTGTCGACAGTGCCTAAGCCCGATGACGTCGCAGACGCCTTGGCGGTGGCGATTTGTCACGCACATTCTGCTACGATGCACGATCTGACGAATGAGGTGCGACGGTGATTGATTTTTTGCGTGGGAAGCCTTTGTGGCACGATCGGGATGCGATTGTCGTGGACGTGCACGATGTCGGATATCGGGTCGTTGTGCATGATCCGCTTTCATTTGTCACGGAAAATACCGCAGTGCGGATGATTTATACACACCATGTCCAGCGGGAAGACAGTGTGACGTTGTTCGGATTTTCCACGGCGGAAGCGCAATTTTTGTTTCGGCGGTTGTTGGATGTCACAGGGGTCGGCCCGCGTGTCGCTTTGGCCGTCGTCGGGGGAGACCATCCGAGTCGGATCGTCGAGGCGATCCAAGACGAAGACCTCGTCTATTTGACTGCGCTCCCTGGCATAGGCAAGAAGACGGCACAACGCATTGTGCTGGAGCTCAAGGATAAATTGCCCGCGTGGAGCACCATGCGCATTGCGGACACAGCCTTCTCCCATCCCGAGGCCCTTTCGGAGCACCGTGCACAGGAGGTGCGGGAAGCCCAAGCATCACGCAGTCCCGCCGTTCCCGCAGGCATGTGGCATGAAGTGCGCCAAGCATTGCTCGCCTTGGGGTTTACGGATACAGAAATTTCGCGTGTTCGCGAACCGGTGTGCGCCAAAGCGATAGCGACGGAGCCGCTCGAAAGCTGGATAAAACACGCTTTACATGCGCTGCATTCGTCGTGAACCGTCGTAGTCTTTGCCGAAAGGATGTGATTTTTCGTTGTTAGACGAACGTCTCCTCTCTGCCGAGGTGTTGTCTGAAGAAGTGACCGCCGAGTATTCGTTGCGTCCACGGTATTTGACCGAATATATCGGACAAGAATCCGTCAAAGCCAACTTACGGATATATATTGATGCGGCAAAATATCGTCGTGAAAGTTTGGACCATGTGTTGTTGTATGGCCCCCCTGGCTTAGGCAAGACGACGTTGTCCAATATTATTGCCAATGAATTGGGGGTCAATGTGCGCGTGACCTCGGGGCCTGCCATCGAACGCCCCGGTGATTTGGCAGCGATATTGACCAATTTACAGGCGGGGGATGTCTTGTTTATCGACGAAATCCATCGGCTGCACCGTACCGTCGAAGAAGTGTTGTACCCAGCGATGGAAGATTTTGCCTTAGACATTATTTTGGGCAAAGGGCCGAGTGCGCGCACCGTCCGGTTGGATTTGCCTTCCTTTACGATGATCGGAGCGACGACGCGTGCGGGACTGCTTTCTTCTCCCCTGCGCGATCGGTTTGGCGTGGTTTGTCGATTAGACTACTATACTGCCCAAGAGCTCACGTTTATCGTGACGCGTACTGCGGACATTTTGGGCATGCCGATTGACCCGATGGCGGCACAACAAATTGCTATGCGGGCACGCGGGACCCCGCGTATCGCCAACCGGTTACTAAAACGGGTGCGCGATTTTGCCCAAGTGAAAGGCGATGCGCTCATCACGACGCACATGACAGAGATCGCCCTGACACAGTTGCAAGTCGATGCGATTGGGCTCGATGCGATCGACCACAAGATGTTGCATGCGATGATCGGACACTTCCAAGGAGGACCCGTGGGGCTAGATACGATCGCCGCCTCGATTGGCGAAGAAAGTCAGACGATCGAAGACGTGTATGAGCCCTATTTGCTCCAAATCGGCTTTATCCAGCGTACGCCACGCGGACGAATCGTGACGGGGCTTGCGTATGCGCATTTAGGGGTTCCCCCCAAGGGAGTGGATACGCCATGAGAAGAAGAACCGTGTGCCTCTTCCTGATCGGACTGTTGATGAGTAGTGTGTGCGTTCCTGGTGTAGGGGATGCCAATGCCTCCGTTCCCAGCATCGACAATGGTGTGCGTGTCGCCCTGTTTATGAAGAGCCCCAAATACACGGCGTTGGCTGCTGCGGTGACGTTGTCTTCGGCTGATCGGACGATGACATTGCAAGACGACCTGCAAAATGTATGGGAAACGTTGCCGATGAACAGCCGTCTGCGCATCGGGCTGGACGGGTATCGGGTGCAATTGCTGTCCACGACACAAATGGCGGTGGCAAAATCACTGTACGACACCGTGCGGTCCAAAAAATATCCGTGTGTGGTGTATGCGGACGTGCGCAATGGGGTGCCTCAGTACACCGTGAGTGTCGGTCCTTTTGCGGAGGGACAGCAAGCGGAGAACATGCGAAATACACTGAATAATGACGAAACCATTCGTCTGGCCTTGGCAAAACAAACGGCAAAAGTTGTCGGTCCATTTTATGCTTCCCTCGGCACGTACGCTTCCGAAGAGGCCGCCAAAAACAGCGCCATGCCTTTATGGAATGCGGGGATGTCCGCAGTCATTGCACAAACGGGCGAGGACATCCGCCTTGGCACGTACAACGTGTGGATTGGGGGGGCGACAGAGACAGAACGTGCGCAACTGCTCGTCCAAGCCAAAGCGGTAATGCCCGAAGCAAGTGGGACGACCATCCCCGTCCAAAGTCGCTATGTATTGCATCGTTTTGATCATAGCAGTGAGAATGGATGGACGGACGGGGTGCGTCGGTGGGAGCTCAGTCCGAACGTTGCGTTGACTGCGACGACAACAGACGGCACGATTCTCGTCAATGAACGGATGGGGCGTACGTATCGTGGTGCGATACAGCTGTCCGCCTATAATGGAGAACTTGCTGTCATCAACGTCGTGCCCTTGGAACAATATGTCGCCTCCGTCGTCGGATCGGAGCTCGATGCGTCGTGGCCCATAGAAGCACTAAAAGCCCAAGCCGTCGCTGCGCGGACGTACGTCCTAAAACAAGGAAACAAATACGACATCGCCCACGTGACGGACACGACATTTGATCAAGTGTATTTCGGTATCCAACGTGAGTTTCCGATCACCGTGACGGCGGCCCAACAGACGAACGGGCAACGATTGGTCCGCACGAACGGCACGTTGCAAGACGCATTTTATCACAGCAATGCGGGCAATTGGACATCCGAGGCAAAAGAAGTGTGGAACACGGAAGTGCCAGGGATCGTGGCTGTCCCGAGTCCCGACGACATCGCCCAAAAAGGGAAACCTTTGTGGTTTCGTATCGTGTCTGCAGCAGGCAAGGTAGGGTATGTGCGCAGTGATTTATTGCAACGTGAGGATCCAGCGTCGCAGCGTGAAATCGTCCAGGCAGAAGTGACGGCGTCCGTCGCCAACATGCGGGCAGCTCCGTTCATCAACAACGAAACAAACGCCCCTTTGGACAACCTCAAAGGCGGAGAACGTGTGACCATCATCGGACAAGCGTACGAGTCTTCTTCTTATCAGTGGGTGCGTGGCCCCATTCGTGCGGATGCGCTGATGCGTCTTATGCAAGGCAGTAATGTGGCAACAAAAGACGTGTCGGCGATCGGTTCTACATTGACGCAATTGAGTATTTCGATGCGTAGTGCCCAGACGGGGCGCGTCACGTTGCTCGCTGCCAATGGCAAACCTTTGTTGCCCCTGCGTTCGGACCAGTATCGAACGTTACTCCAACTGCCGAGCACACGGTTTGAGATTGAGTCGACCGCCCAACTGACCATTTTAGCCCAAAAAAACCGTACGGAGACGGTTGATACCATCCAAGCGTTGCCACGTGCGACGATTCTCGGAGCCAAAAACAACGTCAGTACATTTTCAACAGAAGGGATGCTCGTTGTCGATGCCACAGAGCACGTCCGTGTCGTGACGCAAGACATCGCTTTTCGGTTTCATGGCTATGGATTTGGACACGGTCTCGGCATGTCACAGTGGGGGGCGTATAGTTTGGCTACACTCGGGTACACGTACCGCGATATTTTGCAATATTATTTTCCTGATGCCCAGATTGCGGCCTCATACTAATTCCAAAATAAAACATCGATAAAATTCCAGTCTCACCCTGTAATACTTTTGATCGTGTATCCCGCTGGTAACCGATTTCTTTGCCAACATTTCCACGTCATCGGCGTTATATCCTGTCAACGTGACGATTTCTTTGTTCTTCTTTCCCACGCCACCATATGCGACTACTTCTAACCGTTTGTATGCGTTCACATTTTTCTTCGTTTTTGCATTTTTTTCTCAGCGCTATCGCATATTCTTTGTATCACACCCACGTTATTTTGTCGATATATTTGTTTGGAATTAGTATCGTCTACTACCACGCCATAATGAATGGGCCGTGTGCACAAAGGATGAACACCATGAATATTGATTTGTTTGATTATGCATTGCCTCCACGGCTCATTGCACAGCAACCGCTTCCCTTGCGCGACGCCTCACGGTTACTTGTGTTAGACAAACATACGGGGCATACGCGTCATCGTCAATTTACGGATTTGTGCGATGAGTTGGCTACAAATGACGTGCTAATTATGAATCATTCCAAAGTGTTGCCGGCACGCATTCACGGGTGGAAATCCGACGATCCGACACGCACGGTGGAACTTTTGCTCGTTCATCCATGGGAGGAGCAAGGACAGAGCAACCCTGTATATCCGTTAGAGAGGACAGCGTCCCACGTACAACGTTGGATTATTCTTGGGAAACCTGCGAAGCGGCTGCGTGTGGGAGATGTCGTGCATTGTGGAGACCACGCCACACCGCATCTCACCGTAGAGATTATTGCGGTGTTAGAACAAGGCGAGCGTATCGCCGAGTTTCGCAGTGCGCAGCCGTTGCTGGACGTACTCCAACAGATCGGACAAGTGCCTTTGCCCCCGTACATCCAACAAACACTGACAGATGGCAGTCGTTATCAAACCGTGTATGCCCAACAAGTGGGCTCCGTTGCGGCACCTACAGCAGGGCTGCATTTTACCCCGTCGCTGTTGCAACAGCTCGTAGATCGCGGGATTACACTCGCTTCGCTCACGCTCCATGTCGGCATCGGGACGTTTCGGCCCATTCAGACGCAAACGATCGAACAGCACCGCATGCACGAAGAATATTTTGAAGTGCCTACCGCCACCATCCAAGCGATCGCTACAGCCCGCCAAAAAGGAGGGCGTGTCGTCGCAGTAGGCACGACGACAGCGCGGACGTTAGAAACCATCGCCCCGATGCTGGCCACGTCGCCCGCACACCCCATTACGGGATGGACAGATTTGTACATTTATCCAGGGTATACGTTCCAAGTCGTCGATGCACTCTTGACCAACTTCCATTTGCCCAAGTCTACGTTGTTGCTCATGATCAGTGCGCTTGCAGGATACGACAATATTATGGCAGCGTATCGGCAAGCCGTGGCGATGGAATATCGTTTTTTTAGCTTTGGGGATGCGATGTTCATTCACCAACCAAAGGAGTCCATGTGATGAGCCCGATCCGCTACGAACACATCAAATCATGCAAACAAACGGGGGCGCGACTCGGCAAAATTCATACGCCACATGGGACGATCGACACGCCGGCGTTTATGCCCGTGGGAACCCAAGCAACGGTCAAGACGATGAGCCCTGATGAATTGTATACGATAGATGCGCATGTCATCTTGAGTAACACGTACCATCTCATGTTGCGTCCAGGGGATGCACTCATTCATGAAGCGGGGGGGCTGCACGCTTTTATGAACTGGAAACGCCCGATTTTGACCGATAGCGGGGGCTTCCAAGTGTTTAGTTTGAGTAAATTGCGTCGCATCACGGAAGAAGGCGTTCATTTTCGCAATCATCTCAATGGAGACCGTATCTTTTTAGGACCGCAGGAAGCCATGATGATCCAAAACAATCTTGGTGCGGACATGATCATGGCATTTGACGAATGCCCTCCCTATGAAGCCGATGAAGCGTATATTGCGACATCGACATTGCGCACGACCCGCTGGGCGCACGCCTGCCGAGAAGCCCACCGAAGGCCGCAGGAACAAGCACTGTTTGCCATCGTCCAAGGGGGGATGTCGCAGACGTATCGTATCCAGAGTGCCCAAGAGTTGACGGCGATGGATTTTTCGGGTTATGCTATAGGGGGCTTAAGTGTCGGCGAACCGAAACAGACGATGTATGACGTATTGGCATGGACGATGCCATATCTCCCAGCAGCAAAGCCACGGTATTTGATGGGGGTGGGCTCACCGGATGCGCTCCTAGAAGGGTGTATTCGTGGGGTAGACATGTTCGACTGTGTGCTTCCCACACGCATCGCCCGCAATGGAACGTTGATGACGAGTCAAGGACGGCTTGTCGTGCGCAATGCAAAGTATGCGCGGGATTTTACGCCACTCGACCCGTCGTGTCACTGTGCCGTATGCCAAAACTATACCCGTGCGTACATACGCCATTTGTTACATACAGATGAAGTGCTGGGGATTCGGTTGACGACGTATCATAACGTGCATTTTTTATTACAGCTGATGCGAGACATCCGTACTGCGATTGGAGAAGATCGATTGGCGACGTTTCGGGACGAATTTTTTGAGGCATACGGTTTGCATGGTGCCTCGCGCGGGTTTTAGCCCTTGTGATGATTACGCAACATTTTGAGGAGGATTTTCATGTATACGGATGACATTCCCATGCTTTTGGCCAGCCCAGCTGCACCCGGAGGCGGGTCACTATTGGTACAGTTTCTCCCGATTTTACTTATGTTTGTCGCCTTGTATTTGTTCTTGATTCGTCCCAACCAAAAGCGCCAACGTGTTCGCAATATGATGTTAGCAAACTTAAAAAAGGGAGATAAAGTTCTTACGCTCGGTGGCATATATGGGACGATTGTTGATCTTACCGACGATCAAGTCATTTTGCTCGTAAACGACGTCACGAAAATTACATTTAGTCGCAGTGCGATGGATGCCGTCGTAGACGCTTCAGGCACATCGTCCTAAGCACATTTTCCCTGTTGACACGGACGGTTACGATTGGCGTGTGCGTTGTACGCCGACCATGCTCCCGATCGTACCGCTGCCCCATGCGATGCCAATGAGCCAGACGTGTGCAGTGTTGAACAAAGAGTTATTGAGGAACATGCCGATAATGAGGAGGAACGCACTGTATACGAGGCCCATCATTCCCCCTGTGATCCAGCCTCTCGATCCCCCGCGACAGGTGGCACAGTACCCTCCAATAAAGACGGCTAGGGCATGCGCACCGTATACGGACAGTGTGAATACGGAATCTGTCACAGGAATGCCCGAGAACAACAAAGCCAACCCCGTACTTAACCCGACCATGCTTCCCGACGCATAGACGATACCACGCAACATGGCGCGTAGGCGTGACGGTGGAGCGTTTTTTTGTTCCATGGTATTCTCCCCTTTATTTATGCATTTGTGCGTTGGGACAGCCTTTCTTGTTGTCTACTGCGCATCGCCTCCCGAAAACATATCCTCAGAGGGTTGTCTTTTGCGGGAAAGCAACAGGTGTTTTAACCGAAACGCAAAGTGTAGCCTTTCTGCGGGAGATCTGTGCTGAAATTGTGATTCATCTAATCGTATGCTTCAGCGTGCCGCATGATGCGATGTTGCGCTACAATCATCAGGAGTCAACCCCTACGAACAATCCAAATCAAATGACTTAGGAGGACGACGACGATGGAAGACGAGGTGAGGTTTGCACATGCATCACAACCTGCGCTCCATGATACGCATGACATCGTATTGACTGCACGACAACAAGAAGAGGCGATCGGTGAGCTTTGTCGGATGAAAGTGGCGGATTTGGCGCAGTTGGGATACGGGACGATCGACGAACAGACGTTATGGACGTTCATCAGCAAAGATTATGCGCATTTGCCACCGTTGCATCAGTGGGTCAGTGACATCATGAGCGTACAGCCCCCACAGTTGATGCATTGGATGATGATGCGTGCATGGAAAACGCCAACAAACGTGTTGTCGCTTGAACAGTTGTTGCATGACGGATTGATGAACAAGGAGGCACGATGAAGATGCACAAAATGCGGTTTACGGTCTGGCTCGTACTCGTACTCACGACGTTAGCGGTGATCGGGGTGACGAGCATGCCCATCGCCAAGAAAATAAAGCTAGGGTTGGATCTCAAGGGAGGCTTTGAAATTTTATACATTGCCGAACCACTCGTCGCAGGGCAACCGGTGACACCAGAGGCTTTGCTCGAAACCGCACGAAATTTACAACAGCGGATCGATGCGCTCGGCACATCTGAACCAGAGATCACGCCAGAGGGAAAAGATAGAATTCGTGCCAAAATTGCCGGTGTATCCAATGAAAAGGAACTGCGTGAATTGCTCAAAAGACCTTCGGAACTTAGCTTTCGCGGACCAGACGGCAAAAAAGAAATGGTCGGGAGTGATTTTTCTCCAGGGGCCGCGCGTGTCGAGTACAACCAAACCGGACAACCGTTTATTAGTTTACAAGTAAAAGATGCAAAAAAATTCGCAGAAGTGACTGCTAGACTTATCGATCAACCGCTCGCCATTTATCTCGACGAGGAAGAACTATCTGCTCCCTTTGTACGGTCGGTCATTTCCAACGGCACAGCGAGTATTGAAGGCAATTATACGTTTGATGAAGCAAAAAAACTCGCCGATGTCATCAACTTGGGTGCGTTGCCCTTGAAATTGACCGAGAAGTACACACAGAGCGTCGGCGCAACATTGGGACTCAAATCGTTAGAAACGACCGTGTATGCGGGCGTGATTGGTGCGGGATTGGTGCTTTTATTTATGCTTTTCTTTTATCGTATTCCTGGCATCATCTCTGTCGTGTGCTTGCTGACATACACGTGGTTGTTGTTATTGGCATTCCAGTTGATGGGGGTGACGTTGACGTTGCCAGGGATTGCTGCGTTTGTGCTGGGGATTGGGATGGCCGTCGATGCCAATATCATCACGTATGAACGCATTAAAGACGAATTGCGCAGTGGAAAGTCGATCACGTCTTCGTTGCGTGCGGGCGCCAAAAACAGCTTTCGGACCATTATGGATGCGAATGTGACGACGATCATCGCAGCGGCCGTCGTACTGTTTATCGGGTCGAGTGCAGTGCGGGGGTTTGGTGTGATTTTGATCGCTAGCATCGTAGCGAGTATTCTCACCAACGTCTTCTTTTCGCGGTTGTTGCTTTCGATGCTCGTCAAAAGCAACGTATTGAACAAAGTCACGTATTTTGGTGTAAAAGAAGGTGATATTCGTGCGTTATAATTTTTATTTTGACTTCATAAAACACCGTAAAAAATTTTATACGTTCTCGCTGACT
>JAULZZ010000107.1:0-2791 GCA_032117095.1 Paenibacillus sp. | reverse complement strand
AAATACCCCAGCGGTCACGTGCGAGATGCCCAGCGTATGTGCCACACGCATCGCCGTCCCTTCACGATCGCCCGTGAGCATGTGTACCGCCATCCGCTTTTGTAGCTGTGCGATCACGGTATGCGCTTCTTCCCGTGGACGATCTGCCAACGCCAACAATCCTGCAAGCGTATCGTCGATCGTGACAACCATGACGGTAAAACCCGTACGTTCCCACTCAAACAGCTTGTGCTGGTACTCCGCCAACAGCGGTGTCGCCGCCAACCAACGTGCCGTGCCGATGCGCACTGTCTTGCTGTCAATGGACGCTTGAATGCCACATCCTGCGATCGTTTGTAGCGAATGACACGGCATCAGGGAGAGGTTTTTTTCCTGTGCGAGTCGACGCATACTTTCGGCGATCGGATGGTTTGCCTCTTGTTGGGCACTGCTCACCCAGCGGATCAAATCAATTTCGTCACAGTCAATCGGTAAAATGTGTGTGCAAGTGAACATGCCTGTCGTCAGTGTCCCTGTTTTGTCCAAGACGATCGTGTCGCTGTGCGACAACGCTTCGAGCTGGGCGGGTCCACGAAACAACACGCCAACACTGACCGCTCGCCCGAACCCTACCAGCAAGGAAAGTGGCGTCGCAAGTCCAAGTGCACAGGGGCACGCAATGACGAGGACGGCGATCGCCCGCTCCAAGGCCATACTGACGTTTTCAAAGTCGCCCAACATGTACGTTACAAAAAAAGTAAGGAGCGACAGCCCAAAAATACTCGGCACAAAAACGGACGCGACACGGTCTGCCACCCGTTGGATCGGCGCCTTTTGTTGCTGCGCTTCCGTTGTCAGCTGGACCATGCGCGTCAACACGGTGTTTTGACCCGAAGTAGTCGCCCGCACGGTAAGCATGCCTTGCTGGTTTAATGTCCCTGCATACACCGCATCGCCTACGCCACGGACAACCGGTTCACTTTCTCCCGTGAGCATCGCCTCGTCTACCGTGGACGCCCCTGCGGTAACCGTACCGTCTACGGCGATCCATGCCCCTGGTGCAACGACGACGAGGTCATCGACCAAAATGTCCTGCATAAAGACAGACAACGTATTTCCGTCACGATACACCGTAACGGGATGTTCTTGCATGTGCAACAACGACCGCACCGTCACCGTCGCTTGCTCCTTGATGCGTTGTTCCAACTTTTTCCCTACGACCACGAAAAAGATGAGCATCACACTCGTTTCTACGTACAAATGCACTGGGGTAGAAGCAAAATATATGGCTTGAAAAATACTGTACCCGTATATGACCGTTGTCGCCACAGCAAGCAGTACATCCATCGTCGCCGTTCCCTGCCGCAACGCCTGATACGCCCCAATATAAAATACACGGCCGATCCCAAACTGCACAGGCGCAGCGACAATGAGCTGTACCCACGGGTTCATCAGCAAAGCCAGCACACCCCATGTGGCATGGTCGCCTCCGACCATGTGCATCCCCATGCCCGCCATGAGAAGAAGCATACATCCTCCTGCCCATAACAATGACAGATGGATACGAAAAAACGAAGGTCGCAAAGGGGAAGAATCTGGTGTGTTTTGTTGGGATGAAACGACTGTATATCCTATTTTTTCGATCTCTTGTTCAATTTTTTCACGCTGGACGGTCGCATCATGTGTTACAGTCACTCGTTCCAACGCCACGCTCACCTGTACTTCCGCCACCCCCTCCAAAGCACGTAGCCCTTTTTCAATGCGCCCCACACAAGAGGCACAAGACATGCCACCGACCCTGAATGTTTGCTCATGTAGCGCAACCATACCATCGCCTCCATGCACCCAGTATACCACACCGCAGGGACACGAGGTCAAAATCTAATTGATCATCTCTGCTTCCAGCACTAGTTTTTTTCCTTCCACTTTTACTTTTGTGATGCGCAGTTTTTTTCCAGACACACACAACACTTCTTCTTCCTTTTTGTTCGCACTGATACTGCCTACGTATGCGCACCCTGTTGTACCCTTCCGAATGACGATTTCCATTTCCACTTTGTCTGTCCGAGATTCCACCAATCCTGTGCTCATGAATCCAGGGGTAGAAAACTCTTTCCCGCGTAACGACTGCGGATTATCCGTTGCAATGTGTGTAAGCTCTCCCAAAATATCCAGCGCACCACCGCGTTTGACCTTAACGTCTACGGGCATAGCGGATCTATTGAGTGCATTTTTTATGATTTCGATCATTTTTTTGATGTCCTCACTACAAGGTCCTTGTCGTCGTAAACATCGATTGATTTCATGGTATTCCCCATCCGTATAATCGTGAATTGCTTTTTTCTCGTCAGCAGTCAACGATTGAAACCAACATTGGAAAAACCGCATGCCAAATGAACGTGCTGTTTCATTATTTTTAAAATTTATAGCTTCACATGGTGCAGTACTCCCAGCGCTGGACTTAGAAAAAGGACTGCATAATTTTTGTAGCGCTGCGGCCACGTCGTATTGGTGTGAGTTTTGCAGTTCTTGGATCTGTTCTTTGCACCATGCTGAAATGGAAATTCGTGACTCACTCTGCTTGAATTTTCGGAAAATCCGTTCCGCTTCTTGTGCTGGTGTCTGGGATCCCTTTTTTCTTTGGTTTTTAAGAGATTCTTGGGCTTTTTGTTGTACTCTATCTTTTAATTTCAAAGCAAGTGCACCAGTAATTTTATTCGCCTTATTGAAATTATCGACATGGGTATCTATGCATTTGACAACGTCCAGATTATCTTTACATAACACAAGGTAAAGGGACGCCAAGGTAACA
>JAULZZ010000106.1:0-5508 GCA_032117095.1 Paenibacillus sp. | reverse complement strand
ACTTGGATGTATACTTTTTTGTCTTGTACCAGCTCGATTCGTCGTCGTCGCAGTCCAGTTCAATGCCCGTTAATTCCATTTCGTATTGACATTCTTCGTACGCAGTTTGGGGGGGCTGTTCCAGCGGCCCTGCATCACATGCCGCCAGCCAAACAGGCAAACCGCAAATGAGCGTGTATTTTAGTGCTGCCGTTGGCAACGAACGAGGGGGGGTGTGCATCGCACGACCTCCTTTCACGAATGAGTAGACGAGGGCCCTTCATCGTCTTTTTTTACAAAAAGAAGCATCGCACGACAATCGAGGTCCATTACCGCATACAAAATGGTCGTCATCCGACCATCGAGAACGTAGCCATGGTTGAGAAGCACGCTTGAGGCATGTAAAAGTTTTGCAGGCGGTACCGGTTCATGGTGCCACAAGTCAAATTGGCCTTCGTTCCATACGTACCATTTGAGCTGGAACACCTCCCCAACAGCACAATGCGCAAACACCGTTTTGGATATTTGTGCACTGTACGGCTCCGCCGGATCTTCGCTCCACGCAACGGCATGAATGGTCAAATGGGACTTGGAAGAAGCCGCGTTGAACGTATGCTCCCATAGACGATTTTTAATGAGCGTGGCGTCGGCGAGTTGCCGTATAAACAGTTCTTCTACGTGTACGTTTTCTTCGTAAAAGACATCTGCACCTTCTTCGATGTAGGCGAGTTGATACAATGGGTGCATGCGTGTATCCCCTCCAAAAGGAATAATGTCAAAATTTTTCTGATGATTTACTTGGTGGCGGCACGAATGCGTTGGAACGTCGTGTCATTACAAATGACGCACAACACCGCATCAGAAGGAATGTCATGGTGTAACATCCGATTGATTCCGAGATTGTCGCGATCGGCAATAAGTGTGGCGCCTTGTTGCAACAAGGCGGTGAACGCTTCGCCATACGTTTTCCAACGGGGGTCAGGACGAAGTTCGAACAAATCTTCGCCATCACGATGGGTCAGCAACTGGTTGAAAATGTGGTTCATCGTGACAGACAATGCCGAACGTACCGCCAGACGAGAAATGGTTTCTTGCGACAAAATGAAATCGTTGACTTGTACGTGGGCAAAGTTGGCAATGTGTTTTTCGAGCATGATTTCTACGGTCGTGTATACGTGGGGTGCGATCCGTTCGATCGTAGAGACGATTAACAGGGATTTCCCGTCGATGAGGGACGTGTCTGCGATGCGATCGTCCGCAAAAATGATGACGGAGCGCGCTGCATGAAGATTCGCCTGCCGGAGCGTTTCCTCGCTTGTCGGATCGCCTTGGATGTAGTGCACTTGCGCATGGTCAATCGGCGTTTTCGCCAGCGTATCGATCACGACGATCGAGATGTGTTGGGGGGAATGGAGCAGTTCATCGATCGCCATCTGTGTTTTTGTGCTAAATCCGACCATCAACACATGCTGTTGTCCATGATAAGCCAATCGCCCTTCCTCCTTCCTGCGTTTGAGGACCCCAAAGCCGTCTACGACTTTGCCGATGAGTAGCCCGATGAGCGCAACCCCAAAGATAAACAAAAACATCCCGAACATCCGCCCGATGGTCGTGGCCGGTGCATAGTCGCCATAGCCAACGGTCGTGACGGTCGTCATGACGTACCAGACGCCTGTGAACGGATGGTCAAACTTTTCGGGTTCGAGCCAGTGAACAAACCAGCCACTCCCCACGACGAACAAAACCGCAAATCCGAACAACATCCAGTGATTTACGCGCAACGAGCGATAAAAAAGCATGTACAAAATCCTCATCAGATGCCCCTCCCCTCCGATGCGAATTTCTTTCGCCAAAATTGTATCATGTCCGATGCATTTCGACAATCCCGCTCACGTGACATTGTACGCACGGCACAAGTGGCATCGTTGCATAAAAATAGGTACAATAAGGGTAATGTATTTCTTAAGGGGGACAAGATGAAGGTGGTGCACCGTGCTACGTTACGCGATAAACTCGCCTTGTTGCCCGAGCGTTCTGGCTGCTATTTGATGAAAGATGAGGAAAACAACGTCATTTATGTAGGAAAAGCAAATGTGCTCAAAAATCGGGTGCGTAGTTATTTTACAGGGAGCCACGATGCAAAAACCGAACGTTTGGTACAAGACATTCATGATTTTGAATACATTGTGACGACCAATGCACTCGAAGCATTCATTCTCGAATGCAACCTGATCAAACAATACCGCCCAAAATACAACGTCTTACTCAAAGACGACAAAACGTTTCCATACATTAAGATTACCGCCGATGAACATCCGCGCCTCGAAATTGTTCGTCGTGTGTTGCCAGACAAAGCCAAATATTTTGGCCCATACCCGAATGCTACCGCTGCGCATCAGACGAAAAAACTACTCGATCGGCTTTATCCGTTGCGCAAATGTACGACATTGCCACAGCAGGTATGTTTGTATTATCATATGAAGCAGTGCTTGGCACCGTGTGTATTCGTCGTCGAACAACCGACATACGACGAGATGATTCGTGAAATTACGCGGTTTTTGCGTGGGGGACAAGCAGAAATTCGCCAAGAATTGCATGTGCAAATGCTCGAAGCCGCCGAACAAATGCGGTTTGAACGTGCCCAAGCGTTGCGTGACACGATTTATGCGATCGATGCATTGATGCAACGACAGCATGTTTCTACGCTGGGGGGGGACCGCGATGTCATCGGCTATGCGGTACAGCACGGATGGATGGCAGTCCATCTTTTGTACGTACGCGATGGGAAGATGATCGCACGTAAGGCGACAACGTTTCCATATTATGGAGAAGCATACGGCGATTTTTTAACGTACGTCGCACAATATTACCATGACCATCCTGCCCGCCCTCCCGAAGTCAATCTTCCCGCTCGGCCTGTAGAAGATGCACAGGACAGCACTCAAGAAATGTCGGGTGAACGTCTGCATGAAGACGAGGTAGTCCAATCGTTTTCGCAGGCATACCAAGTGAAAGTACACATCCCAAAAATAGGGCCGAAATTCCATATGGTACAGCTTGCCTGCGACAATGCCCGCCTTGCTTTGGACGAACAGTTTCGCCTGATTGCCCGCAATCATGAACGGACGACGACTGCTTTGCAGCAGCTTTGTGAGGCGATCGGTGTACGTACGTTGCATCGGATCGAAGCGTTCGACAATTCGAATATACAAGGTGTAGATCCCGTTTCCGTCATGGTGGTGATGGTCGATGGCGTGTGGGAACGCAAGCAATACCGCAAGTACGTCATCCGCTCGGTAAAAGGGGCAGACGATTATGCCACGATGCGCGAAGTCATTCGGCGGCGGTACGTCAGAGTGTTGCGCGAACAGTTGCCATTGCCCGATCTCATTCTCGTCGATGGCGGAAAAGGACAAATCCAGGCAGCACGCGAAGTGTTGTACGATGAATTGGGCTTGGACATTCCTGTGTGTGGGTTAGCAAAGGACGCGAAACATAAGTTTGCCCAATTGCTTGGCGGATTTCCCCCTGTTCCTTTGCACGTCCCTCGCGACAGCCCTGTCTTTTATTTGTTACAACGCATCCAAGATGAAGTCCATCGGTTTGCCATTGCTTTTCATCGTACAAAGCGCACACAAAGTACGTTTTCGTCTGCCCTCGATGCGATCGAAGGCATCGGAGCACAGCGCAAAAAAGCTTTACTCCGCCACTTTGGCAGTGTACAACAGATCAAGAAAGCGACTGTCGAACAGTTTGGAGAAATCTCCATCGGACGTGTGCTGGCGCAAAAAATTTTGGATGCGCTTCACGCATCGCCCGCCGACGAAAAGCATGAACGTTCACCCCCGCATCAGGAGAAGCACACTTCCACTTAATTTGGCGTTCGCTAAAAAAAAGAACCCACACGCATGAACATTTTCCGACAATTTTTTCCTACGTTGTACCCCCCTTTTTTTTTGCACCAAAGAAGCGTATGATGGAAGTACGTCAAAACATCCTGTGCTTTTTCGCTGGGCGCAGTCCGTGTGACATCTCTTCTTTCATTGTAGCGCATGCCGTATGGATTGTGATAACATAATGAATCGTAGGATGCGATGCCGTGTGACGACAAATTTTGCACGTCTGGGCATGATTTCTCTCATATCGAATCACTGAATCACGGTTTCAATAGGTGTTTCGTATGAGAGATGAACTTTGTACATCACGCAGGAGGTTAGGCAGATGGGAAATTCTTATTTACACCGCAAAATTCATTCGCTCTTAGGGGTCGTCCCGCTCGGTGGTTTTATGCTCGTGCACATGTTGACCAACTATGCCGCATTCCAAGGCGGTGCACAGGCATTTGACAAGAAAGTGCAAGCGATCCACGACTTGCCTCTCTTGCTCGTGTTAGAAATTTTATTTATTTGGCTTCCTCTGTTGTATCATGGCGGATATGGGCTATACGTTGCTTACCAATCGCGAAACAATACGATTCGCTACAGCTATTGGCGCAACATGATGTTCTCGTTGCAACGGATCACAGGGATCATGGCGTTCGTGTTTTTGATTTGGCACATGTGGTCGACCCGCGTCCAAGTGGCGATGGGAACCGTGGAAGTCGATGGGCTGGGTGCTTTGATGCACGACATTGCCACGGACCCGCTGTACTACTGGCTGTATATCGTTGGGATTGTCGCATCTGTGTTTCATTTTTCTAATGGATTGTGGTCGTTTTTTGTGTCGTGGGGCATTACGATTGGGCAACGGGCGCAGCGCGTGTCCTCGGTGGCGACGATTTTATTGTTTTTGGTCTGTTCGACGATGTTTATCTTGGCGTTCAATGCCTTTTTGGACGAATCCTTTGCCCTCATACGAACCACTGATTAAAAACATTTATGCAGAGGTCTATATTTCTATTAAGAGAAAAAAAGATTTTTAACCAATAGACATCTGTATTCAAACCGTGTTTCGTATCAATGCAGGACAAGCGGACAAATAAACATACGACCATGGAAATTCGGGAGGGAATACAATGAGTCAATCGCGTGTAATCATCGTCGGTGGGGGACTGGCTGGATTGATGGCGGCGATCAAAGTCGCCGAAGCAGGCATCAAAGTCGATTTATTTTCGCTCGTACCAGTAAAACGTTCGCATTCGGTTTGTGCCCAAGGAGGCATCAACGGTGCGGTCAATACGAAAGGGGAAGGGGATTCCCCTTGGGAACACTTTGACGATACGATTTATGGAGGAGATTTTTTAGCGAACCAACCGCCCGTCAAAGCAATGTGCGAAGCGGCGCCCGGGATTATTCACTTAATGGATCGTATGGGGGTCATGTTCAACCGTACGCCCGAAGGGCTGCTAGATTTTCGGCGGTTTGGTGGGACAAAACACCATCGTACTGCGTTTGCAGGGGCGACGACGGGGCAACAGCTATTGTATGCACTCGATGAGCAAGTACGGCGGTATGAAGTAGAAGGGCTCGTCCAAAAGTACGAAAGTTGGGAATTTCTCGGGGTCGTGCTTGATGACGATGGCGTATGTCG
>JAULZZ010000105.1:0-9887 GCA_032117095.1 Paenibacillus sp. | reverse complement strand
ACGACGATTTGTTTCATCTCTTCATCGGCTACGACCATACGCGCAGAAAACGTCGTATAAAACGCTTCGAGTACGGCGACCCAATGTGCTTTGCCTTCGCCAACAAAATCGAGATGTTCTTCCATATTCGCTGTAAATTCAACGTTCAAAATTTCAGGGAAAAATTGTTCCATCAGACCGACGACCAATTCGCCGAGCTCCGTAGGGGCAAACTTTTTTTCTTCTACGGCTACGTATCCTCGTTTTTGGATCGTTTCGAGGGTGGGCGCATACGTGCTTGGGCGACCGATGCCTCGTTCTTCCAACTCTTTGACCAAACGCGCTTCTGTGTAACGCGGAGGCGGTTGTGTAAAATGTTGTTTCGGATGGATGGCTTGTGTCGCACACACTTGGTGTGCGTGCAACGGCGGAAGCATCTTCTCCCCGTCCGTCGCTTCGTCGTCTTTGCTTTCGATGTACAGTTTCATAAACCCTGGAAATTCGATCCGTGATCCGTTTGCCCGAAAGACGACATCATCCACCGCCAAATCCGCAGTAACCGTATCCAACACCGCCGAGGACATTTGGCTCGCCATAAAACGTTCCCATACCAACTTGTACAGCCGGTATTGATCCCGCGACAACGATGCCTTCAGCGAATCCGGGGCGTATTGCATACTCGTCGGGCGAATGGCTTCATGCGCATCTTGTGCGCTGGCGTTTTTCTTCGCATACACGCGGGGCGTACTAGGGACGTACGCATCTCCGTACGTTTGGGCGATGTATTGCAGTGCTTCATGTTGTGCCACGGGGGAGATCCGTGTAGAATCCGTACGCATGTATGTAATCAGCCCGACGGTGCCGTCTTTGCCCACGTCGATGCCTTCGTACAATTGTTGGGCGACTTGCATCGTTTTGGCGGCACGAAAGTTGAGTTTGCGGGCGGCTTCTTGTTGCAATGAACTGGTAATAAATGGCGGGGAGGGATGGCGCAATCGTTGCTTTGCCACGATGTCGATGACGGTGAACGGCTTTCCGGCAATCTGTTGCAAGATGTCGTCCACCTCGGAGGCGGTCGACAGTTTGCGTTTTTCGCCACGTACCCCGTAGTACTTCGCTTCAAACGTCGTGCCTTGGGCATCGAGCTCCACGGCAATCGTCCAATATTCCTCTGGAACAAACAGCTGGATTTCCCGCTCGCGATCAGAGATGAGTTTGACTGCGACAGATTGTACACGCCCAGCAGACAGCCCTTTTTTTACTTTTTTCCATAAAAGAGGGCTGATATTGTACCCAACGAGACGGTCGAGAATGCGTCGCGCTTGTTGGGCGTTCACCAAATCCATGTTGATCGGACGCGGTTGTTTGAATGCGTCTTTGACGGCTTGTTTTGTAATTTCGTGAAAAACAACGCGACACGGCTCGTCGGTACGCATGTCTAATACGTGAGCGAGATGCCACGCAATCGCTTCGCCCTCCCGATCGGGGTCGGCAGCGAGGAACACGCGCTTCACTTTTTTACGGGCATCTTTGAGCGTCTTTAGGATGTCGCCCTTCCCCCGAATGGTAATATACTTCGGTTCAAAGCGGTTATGTACGGCCACCCCCATCTCGCTCTTGGGCAAATCCCGCACGTGTCCCATCGATGCACGCACGATGTATTTGCTCCCGAGATATTTGCCGATCGTCTTTGCTTTCGCAGGAGACTCGACGATGACAAGGGTATCTGCCATAAGACCACTCCCTCTCTTGTGCCGTTATTGGGCGATCGCAATATATGCCGATCCCGACAACGCACGAATGCGTCGCTTGCGGAGCAGTGACAACAATGTCGCATGCACGTCCCCAAAAGGCACGGCAGTGCGGGCAAGAATTTCGTCCATGGTCACCTCTGTGGCACCCATCGCAGTTAAAATGCGCTGTTCCGTCTCCGTCAATGCAACTTTGCGTTCAATTCGCTCTTTTATTGTACTTTCCTGCCTTGTGATGTTGCAAGCATCGAGAATGTGTTGCGGATGATGAATCAACGTCGCACCTTCACGCAACCGCGCCAACACCCCTTCACTTTGTTTGGCGTGAATCGGTCCTGGCACGCCCATCACTTCGCGGTTGAACGCCAAAGCGCAATCCGCCGTATGCAACGAACCACTGTCCACCGTCGCCTCGACGACGACGGTCCCCACACTCAATCCAGCAATGATCCGATTGCGTAGTAAAAATGCGTGTTTCGCGGGGCGTGCATGCCACGGAAAGGGGCTCATGACGACCCCTTGCTTGGCAATTTTTCGTTGAATTGCATGATGTTCGGGGGGATAGCACACGTGCAGTCCGTTGCCCAATACCGCGATCGTCGCCCCTTCGGCTTGAAGAGCCCCTCGGTGCGCCATCGTATCAATCCCCCGTGCCAACCCACTGACGACCGTCACGCCTGCTTTGGCAAGGTCATGCCCGATCCAAGTCGCAATCTCGCAGCCGTACGGCGTGGGATTGCGGGTGCCGACGACAGCAACACAAGGACGATGCACTAGCGACCAATCCCCTTGGGCGTACAACACCCATGGCGGATGGTCGATTTGATGCAACAGAGCAGGATACTGCGCATCCCACACTGTATAAATGTCGATGCCTTGGGAGGCATACCGTTGCAGGCGTTCTTGGATAAATGCGGCAGAAAGCTGGGAGGAGATGGCAGATGCCCGTTTTTCGGGGATGCGGGCACGCAACATCGTTTGGGCACGTTTGGCGGGGTCGAGCAACCCCGTCAGCGGGACACAATGTTCCACGAGTTTGGCGATCGTTTCCCAGCCAATTTGTTGGATTTCGTTGAGCCCGATCAAAACCGCACGTGCATCCATTGCCATTCCTCCTCAGGGGATTTCAAAATGTACTCGCTTTTGCTAATTTTTTTTATACATGAAGGGATGGACTGTGGGTCGTGCACGCCTCAAGCAGTCCTTTTTCTTGGAGTACGGCTACGAGCGTAGAACCGAGGTCTGAAGGGGTCGGGGCGACACGCACGCCACATTGTTCGAGTGTGGTGATTTTTTCGTGGGCCGTGCCTTTTCCTCCCGATACGATGGCCCCTGCATGTCCCATGCGACGCCCAGGCGGTGCCGTTTGTCCCCCGATAAATCCGACAACGGGCTTTGTCATATGCTGTGCGATCCAGTGCGCTGCCTCTTCTTCGGCAGTCCCCCCGATTTCTCCGAGAAGCATCACGGCGTACGTGTCTGGATCGTCTTGGAACAATTGTAAGATGTCAATAAACTCACTGCCTTTGACGGGATCTCCCCCAATGCCGATCGCTGAAGACTGCCCAATGCCCCGTGTCGTCAACTGATGTACGGCTTCATAGGTCAGTGTACCTGATCGCGAAACGACCCCCACGTGCCCCGGCGCATGAATGTATCCCGGCATAATCCCAATTTTACACGCCCCCGGTGTGATGACGCCTGGACAGTTGGGTCCGATCAAGCGCGCACTTTTTCCCGCCATAAATCGTTTGACTTGTATCATATCTAAAACGGGGATGCCCTCCGTAATACACACCACGAGCGCAATCCCTGCATCGACGGCTTCCATGATCGCATCGGCCGCAAAAGCAGGCGGGACATAAATGACAGAAGCGTTCGCTTGTGTCGCTTCCTTTGCTTCTTTGACGGTATCATACACGGGCAAGGAGACGGCTTTTCCCCCTTCCAATGTAAAATCTACGACGGTCCCCCCTTTGCCCGGTGTCACCCCTCCGACCATCTGTGTCCCGTATTCAAGTCCACCTTTTGTGTGAAACATGCCTGTTGCCCCTGTAATGCCTTGGGTAATGACTTTCGTCTGTTTGTTCACGAGAATACTCATCCGATGTGCCTCCTTCATTTTTCGCAGGAATAAAATTTATCCTTGCACCAATGCTACGATTTTTTGAGCCCCTTCCGCCATCGAAGTCGCCGTCACGATCGGCAGTCCAGATGCAGCGAGTTTTTGTTTGCCTAGTTCTACGTTCGTCCCTTCGAGACGGACGACAAGCGGACGATCAAGCCCGACTTCGCGTGCCGCCGTGACGATCCCTGCGGCGATGACATCACACCGCATGATCCCCCCAAAAATATTCACAAAAATTCCTTTGACCGTGTCATCAGACAAAATAATCTTGAACGCCTCCGTGACTTTTTCGGCCGTTGCCCCGCCCCCTACATCCAAAAAGTTCGCCGGTTTCCCCCCGAAATGTTGGATAATGTCCATCGTCGCCATCGCCAACCCCGCTCCATTGACCATACACCCGATGTTGCCATCGAGGGCGATGTACGAGAGGTCATATTTGGAGGCTTGAATTTCCTTCTCGTCTTCTTCACTCAAATCCCGTAGCGCCACAATGTTCGGACGGCGATACATGGCATTGCTATCGAAGTTCAGTTTTGCATCGAGGGCGAGCACGTCTCCTTCTGCGGTGATGACAAGCGGGTTAATCTCGGCGACCGCACAATCTTGTTCTATGTACGCTTGGTAGAGGGCACGCATGAACGACACCACTTTGTTGACCAACGGTTTGGCAATGCCGATCGCATAGGCTAAATTGCGGGCTTGGTACGGCATCAGTCCGACTGTTGGGTCGATGGTCTCGCGGAAAATGCGCTCTGGATTGCGCTCCGCCACTTCTTCGATCTCAGTGCCTCCTTCTGCTGAGGCCATCATCACTACGCGTCCAAACGTACGATCAAGGACAAGTCCAATGTAGTATTCGTTTTGGATGTTACACCCTTGCTCAATAAGCAAGCGATGTACTTGTTTTCCTTCTGGACCGGTCTGATGCGTCACGAGCGTCTTCCCGAGCAATTCTTGCGCATACGACTGCACTTCTGCGAGGCTACGCGCCAGTTTGACGCCTCCTGCTTTCCCTCTGCCCCCTGCGTGGATTTGCGCTTTCACGACCATTACGGGTGTGCCCAACGCCTGTGCGACTTCAACGGCTTCCTCTGGGGTAAACGCCACGTTCCCGCGTGGGACGACGACGCCATACGAAGCCAACACGGCCTTCGCTTGGTACTCATGAATGTTCATCGTTCAAAATCCTCCTTCATGGAATGGGGTCACGCCCCTCAGCCTCATTGTATCATGAATGCGATGCATTTTCCTCTTGTCGCCCACACCCCTGCTGTCCCATGTGCTGCTTGGTTGCTTTGCGCATGCATTATTTCCTGCGCAATAAATATTTTCGGCATAAAATGACGCGCACGGGTACGCATGCCCTAATTTTGTCTAATGATGGACGCTAGCGTTGAAAAATGTACAAATTGTCGTTATGCGTCGATTTGCTCCATGGCTGTGAGGCGCATAATGCGCTGATCGAGTGAACGATAAAACAACGCTTCTTGCATGTGCGTTTGTTCGATATGCGCACTGTGTGCGAGGTCGGCGATCGTGCGGGCGATTTTGATGAGGCGATCGTGGGCGCGCGGGCTGAGGTCGAACGTTTCGTACGCTTCGGTGAGCACGTCTTTGACGGAGGACGAAAGCGGACAAATGTCCCCGAGCCGTTGGGACGGAAGGTGTGCGTTGTAGCGAAATCCATGCACAGCATTGCGGGCCATAGAAAAGGACAAGCCCTGAGAAATTGCTTCTCCCATGTGCTGAGATGACAACGGAAGTGACGGGGAAAACACCTCCTGTGATCCGTGTATTTCGGACGTACGCAATCGGGGAACGTCGATGTGCATGTCCATGCGATCGAGCAAAGGCCCCGATACTTGGGCGATGTATTTGCGTTTTTGGTGCCATGTACAGCTGCACGTACGCGACTTTTCGGCATAGCCATCATACCCACACGGACACGGATTCATCGTGGCGCATAGCATGAAACGGGAAGGAAATGTCGTTTTGAGACGCACTCTGGCGATGGTGATGCAATTTTCTTCGAGCGGTTGGCGCAAACATTCGAGGGCAGTCCGCGAAAACTCTGGCCACTCATCGAGAAAAAGAACGCCGTGATGCGCCAAACTCGCTTCGCCAGGCAACGGGCGACTGCCCCCGCCGATGAGCCCTTGGGGTGAAATGGTGTGATGCGGGTCACGAAACGGACGGCTGCGGCGCAATCCGTTGCGGACGGGATATTGCCCAGACGCACTGTATATGCGCATGACTTCTAATGCTTCGTCTTCGCTCAGTGGCGGTAAAATGGACGGCAATCGGCGCATCAGCATCGTTTTCCCCGATCCCGGCGGACCAACAAACACGAGATTGTGCATGCCTGTGACCGCGACGACCAGTGCACGCTTGGCAAACTGCTGTCCACGCACGTCTGCATAGTCTCCACAGTCTTTTGTTGTTTCTGCGGTGACGTTTTCCGCGGAGGGAGAAAGCGCCTCATCCCCCCCCACAGCGGTGCGCCCGATAAGCTCAGCCAACGTCTCAATCGCAACGATGCGTACCCCGCCAACCCACTGGGCTTCTTGCGCATTTTCGCGTGGCACAACCGCCGTATGCATGCCTGCCTCTCGTGCTGCCATCACCATCGACAACACCCCAGCGACGGGACGCACTTCCCCGCGTAAGGACAACTCTCCCAAAAAAACCGTGCCTTCCGCCATCGCCAACGGCCACTGTCCACTCGTCAATAAAATCCCGACGGCGATCGCCAAGTCAAAAGCGGCTCCTTCTTTGCGGACATCCGCGGGAGCCAAATTGACGGTAATCCGACTGAGTGGAAACGCATAGCCCTGATTTTTCAAGGCCGCACGCACCCGATCGGTCGCTTCTCGTACGGCACCGTCCGGCAATCCGACGATCGAAAAAAAAGGCAGCCCATTCGTCAAATCGACTTCTACACGAATGATCGTACCTTCAATCCCCTGTATACACGCCCCCCAACACGTTCCGTACATAAAAAAATACACCTCCATATTGGCCCTACGGGCGAATGTAGAGGTGCTTCCTCATTGAAAAAGATTGTACCATGGAAAAATACGGAATGCAACGTCCTCTGCGACAGCAACACCTCCACTACATGGTTTCTGCCAACAATCCGAAGAGGAACGGAGAAAATACGACAACAAACACCGCAACATACAAAAGCGGATCCAGAAGCCAATAGACAGTTTTTTTCACAGATGGCCAACGAATTCTTTGAATTTTTCGCATCAGTCGTGCCAGTGGAAAATACAAGATGAAATTTATTGCCAGCACCACCATGACGATGAAAAGTTCTTCCCCAAAGATACTTTCGCCCCGTCGGCTCGCAATCCCCAGCAAGTGCAACACCCCCAGAGAAATGCCTGCCATGAAATAGGACATGATCCGTAGTGCAATACTGATGATACACGCCAGACCAAGACTAAGCGCGCTGACGTAGAAGGGAGATTTCGTCAGCAACGCAGGCCATTTTTTTGGCTGAACAGTGCTAATTATGAACCGTATCGCCAACGCAATCACTATCACTTGAAAGACGAAAGACAATGGAGACAAGTCATAGCCAACCATACTATTTCCTCCAAATAAAACAATGTAGCGGTGCTTCTTCGTTAGAATTTTATTGTACCAAGGAAAAATAGGGAATGCAATGCCCTCTGTGGGGTACCCAGGGAAAAAGCATTTACTTTTGACCAAAAAAACATACGAGGGGCCTTTTAGTTCTTATTCACTTGATTAACAAAAAAAGAACACCGTAGCACAAAAAGGTGAAGTCTTCCTGCCATGATGTTCTATTTACGACATTTTTTCCATTAAATTTCAAAGACGTAAACATTCAAAGGGTAAAAATGATACAACACAAAAGGTTACTACACAGTCCTTGCTAAGCGGAAGCCGATATTCGTGTTGAAGAAGCTCGGCGCGCTGCTGCCGACGCCACTTACGGTCACGCCGCTACTGTCATTGTACCAGCTACCGCCCCGGATCCCACGGTACATAGATCTGCCAGTCCACGTAAACTGCCACTCCCACACATTCCCACTCATGTCGCAGATTTTAAGCGCATTTGTCGCTTTTGTGCATGTTTTCGCACTGCCCCGATCATCAACCGACGCTACTCTTGCCGTTTCCTTCTCGTTGTCCACATCGTCAGTCGCCCCGCTCGCATAATTCCATGGTGTCCAATAATACACCGTCTTCTTGTCTCTTCCCTTTGTGGAGAGTGCTTTTTTTGCTAATTTTCCCTTATTTGGCTTGTTCGTGCCCAGCCATCTTGCAGCAAGTTCCCACTCTATGTCTGTCGGCAATTGATACCCGTTACCCTTTCCTGGCTTTACCTTATCCAATTCTTTCGTATTCATCGCATTTTTGAGTACTTTGCCATCACTCCCAAGATACACGGGCTGTAATTTCGACTTCTGCGAATACGCATTCACCCATACGATTACATCGTAAAGACTTACGTTTGTCACTGGTATGTCTGTCCCTACGTTCTTATATTCTGTATTTTCTTCAAACGTATACCCATTCGTCACCGCCCAGTTGTACACGTCGCTCCACAAGGCACCCGTCACTTCTGCCTTCCCGATCTGAAAGTCACTCAAGTTCACTTGTGTGATTTTATCTTTTACCCCCAACGGCACGCTTGCAATCTTCGATGCGGGGACGCGGATCATTTGTGTCATCACAGGCGTTATTTTTCCTGTCTTTAAGAGTTTTACAGCAGGTTTTACAGGTTTCGCCGATTTCATCGCCTGCACGAGTCCCCCGCTCCCGATCATTCCCACACATACTGCTGCGATCGCCATCCGTTTTAGTAGCATACTTTTTCCATTGCTCATCGTCTGCTTGCTCCCTTCGTATTTTCCTTGCGCGCTGCACATTTCCATTCGCCTTCGTGTACGGGCGATCCCACCTCCACGCAGGCATCCCGCAGTACACTTCTTTTGTCAAACGTATTCTGTCACACATCCACCGACGTACGTCGCTGTGGCAAAACCAACGCATACAAGCAAAGTTTGTGCGTCGTGGGATCACGATTTCGCATGGCATATCGCTCCTTTCTCGTTGCATACCCCTATTATACAAAAAAAAAAAAAAAACGATGTCAAGTTTTATTTTTATAATAAGTATATTTTTTGGTGTATGATGTGGGATATGAAGGAAATGATGTGATGGCGTCCATGTACAGGCAGGCGTGCGGGAAAATGCACACCACCTTTCGTTGCAAAAACATCTCTGTCGATGACGTCGTACTAAACACTGATTGAATACAAGAACCCTATTGGTTAAAAATCGCAGTGATTTCTTGTGAAATAGGCCCCTTGGTATGGACGTTTTTAATCAGTGTTTAGTATCACTACCCTTTTCTTCCCCAAACAAAAAAGCCCGTGCCCACGCAACTGCGTGGCGGGCTCTTGTATGGTCGTGATTTTTTACATTCCCGCTACGATACACATTGTATTTCGTAGCAAATCCCTGTATTTCAAGCGAAATTTCAAAGACGTAAACATTCAAAAGGTAAAAAGGATACAACACAAAAGGTTACTGCACAGTCCTTGCTAAGCGGAAGCCGACATCCGAGTAGATGTTACTCGGTGCGAAGCTGCTGACGAAGCTCACGGTCAACTTGCTACTGATACTGAACCAGCTACCGCCCCGGATCCCACGGTACATAGATCTGTCAGTCCACGTAAACTGCCACTCCCACACATTCCCATTCATGTCGCAGATTTTAAGCGCATTTGTCGCTTTTGTGCATGTTTTCGCACTGCCCCGATCATCAACCCACGCTACTCTTGCCGTTTCCTTCTCGTTGTCCACATCGTCAGTCGCCCCGCTCGCATAATTCCATGGTGTCCAATAATACACCGTCTTGTTATCTCTTCCCTTTGTGGAGAGTGCTTTTTTTGCTAATTTTCCCTTATTTGGCTTGTTCGTGCCCAGCCATCTTGCAGCAAGTTCCCACTCTATGTCTGTCGGCAATTGATACCCGTTACCCTTTCCTG
>JAULZZ010000104.1:0-1949 GCA_032117095.1 Paenibacillus sp. | reverse complement strand
GGCGAACGGCGGTGATGGGACGATGTTTTTGGGTGAACATCAGCATCGATTGGACGAGAAACATCGTCTCATTGTGCCGGCGAAGTTTCGTGATTTGTTGGGTGAGACCTTCATTATGACACGCGGACTAGATGCCTGTTTGTTCGTTTACCCCCTGGCCGCATGGCATGCACTCGCACAGCAGTTGAAAAAATTGCCGATGATGAATGCCGATGCGCGCGCATTTACACGTTACTTTTTCGCCGGTGCGGTCGAGTGCGCGGTGGACAAGCAAGGGCGCATCGTCATTCCAGACCATTTGCGTACGCACGCCCGGTTAGACAAGGCATGCTTACTCATTGGGGTATCAGAACGGGTCGAGATCTGGGATCAAGACGGTTGGGCGACATACCAAGCGACGTCTGCCCCAGCATTTGAACAGTTAGCAGAACAGTTAATCGGTGGTTCGTATGGCATATGATATGTTTCCTCCTGACGGGAAGTTTGCATGAATAGGGGGAGGTGGTCGGCAGATGACTTCATTCGTACATCAATCGGTGTTGTTGGCGGAAGCGATCGCTGCGTTGCATATAAGAGCAGACGGTACATACGTAGATTGCACGGTCGGTGGAGCGGGACACAGTATGCACATTGCTCAAAAACTAGACGCACAAGGGAAACTACTCGGACTCGATCAAGACGCGACTGCCCTCGCCCATGCGACGGACGTGTTGCGTCCTTATGCGGAACGGGTCACCCTCGTGAAATCTAATTTTCGACATTTTGCTGCGGTTTTAGCACAAGTGCATCTGGTGAGTGGCACGATTGACGGCGTGTTGTTTGATCTAGGGGTTTCTTCTCCGCAACTTGACGATGCCCAACGGGGGTTTACGTATTGGGGCGATGCGCCACTCGATATGCGCATGGACATGACCCAACCGCTAAGCGCCCAAACGATTGTACAACAATGGCCAGAAGAAGCATTGCGCAACATCCTTTGGACGTACGGGGAAGAGAAGTTCGCTCAACGCATCGCCCAGCGCATTTGTCATGCACGGCAACAACACTCCATTACGACGGCCCAACAGTTGGTCGATCTCATCAAGGAGTCTATTCCCGCAGCTGCACGTCGCGAAGGGGGACATCCTGCACGACGCACGTTCCAAGCATTGCGCATTGCCGTCAACGATGAGCTCGAAGCATTTCGCAGTGGGTTGGAACAAGCATTCGAATCGTTGGCACCGCAAGGTCGCCTCGTGGTCATTACGTTTCATTCGTTGGAAGATCGCATCTGCAAGCAGTTTTTTCTCTCCCAAATGACACGTTGCACGTGTCCTCCTGATTTTCCTCAATGCGTTTGTCACCGTCAAAGCACGTTAAAATTACTTACGAAAAAACCGATCGTTCCCGATCCGACAGAGACGTTGCACAATCCCCGTGCACGTTCGGCAAAATTACGCGTTGTCCAAAAAAAATAGGCTTTTTCGTCCCCTGCATCACAAAATGTTCTCCTATACGAAACACGGATTAAAAAATCTATGCAGCGGGCTACCTTTTACAAGAAAGCACCGCAATTTTTAACCAATAGGATTCTTGTATTCAAACCGTGTTTCGTATAACTGGGAGAAAACCTCTTCGCATGCGCAGGCAAGATGGATAAAAGGAGTGTGTGCACTTGGATAGAGTCGTTCGTGGCAGTGCTGCTCCTGTGATGCAACCGCAAAGAAATCCCGTCGTTTCACCCGCGACAACCGTATCGCGGCAACCGCGTGCGCCAAAGTCTTTTTCCACAAAAGAAAAACTATTTTATTTTCTAGTGGTTGTCGTCGTAGGGCTCGTCGTCAGCGTGTTGGCGATGCGCAATACGACCATTTATGTGCACAATAGCGCGCTCCTTGAGTTGCAACGCGATATTACGAACATCACCAAACAAAATGCAATATTGCGCCAAGAAGTTGCCACGTTGCAAG
>JAULZZ010000103.1:0-4972 GCA_032117095.1 Paenibacillus sp. | reverse complement strand
GTCAATCGTTGAATCGCCTGCGCCAAACATTCTTTCATAAATAGTTCTTTCACTGTATTTTCGGGCAGTGGCGCTGCTTCATCGACGAGATTGGACATCCGTGTTTCTTGCTCTTCGGGACGCGTCGGTTCTTCTAGTGAAATCGGGTTCACGTAAGAAATATCAAACAGCAGCGCATGAAATTCACTTTCCGTCATGTCGAGGTGCGCACACAATTCAGGAACCGTCGCTGTCCGCATGTACTTTTGTTCCAACTGCTGGTACGCCTCTTCTATTTTGCGCACTTTTTCACGCACCGAACGCGGTACCCAGTCCAATTGACGAAGTCCATCGATGATGCTCCCGCGAATACGCCATGACGCATACGTTTCAAACCGCAATCCCCGACTCAAGTCATATTTTCCCACAGCATCGTATAGTCCCATAATCCCATAACTAAATATATCCTCTTTTGACACGTTGCGGGGCAAACTCAAGGAAATGTGGGTCGTCACGTAGTCTACGAGGGGAATATAGTGCTCGATAAGTTGACGTTGGGCACTTGCATCGCCATCGTGTTTCCACTTGATCCACAACGCTTGGACGTGGGTTTGTTGTTTGGAACTCAATAATGTCATGAATGGAACACCTTCCTTACGGTTTGTGATCGTTCGAACGCGTGGTCTTTATTTGCTCGCTGGGAAAAAGGGGGATAAAGAGCGGGATTTTTTTCTCTCCCTCCTCGGGGGTGACCAGATCAAGCCGTTTTCCCAACCCCTCTTCTTCTTGGGGCACTGGAGCGTCGTCGGTATGTTGGGAAGGCGACTTGTCCGTCGTGTGCATCCCCTGCGTAAGGAGCCACCGCAACCCAAACGTCATCGCATAAAGCACGAAAAATGCAATTCCCACACGAACAAAAGATGTTTGTAGCGGATTGTGTCCGAAGGATACAAGGAAAATGACAGTCGCTCCACCGCACGCTATCCCCATATTCCAACGCCATGTGCCGACCATCGCTATATGACCTTCGTGCCGTGCAACACCGTTTTAATAAACAGTCTCCCCGTCGCCACATCCAACTCGATCGTTCGCCCATACGCCCCCCCGGTGTCTTCTGCTTTGAGCCCTATGCTGAGTTTTGAAAGCATATTTTTACATTCTTCAATGTTTCGTGTCCCGATGCGCAGTCGTTCCGAGCTTCCTTTTCTGAGTTCAAACATTTGTGCGCCTCCTGCCATCTTTGCTTCCAGCCGTTGACTTTTGGCACCCATTTTCACCATCCCATGGATCAACTCCACGACGCCCGTATCGGCGTATTTGGCTTTGTTTAATGCTTCATCCCGAGAGATGTCAGACATTGGCAACATGATGTGCACCATGCCTCCAATAAGGGAGACCGGATCAAACAGCGTCAATCCGATGCATGATCCGAGTCCTGTCGTGCGGATACGATAGCCTGTCGTTGCCACACGCAACTCTGCGATGCCGACCATCACGACGGGTGACGCCCTCATTTCGAGGTGATTCCTAAACTTTTGAATATAATCGGCAACGATTCAGGTTCAGGGATGTAGAAGAAGTGCCCTTGTAACCGATTGACACCGTCAAAAAAAGCCGTCTCGATGAGCAACGCTTGATCCCCCATGTTGCCGATTTGGATGAGTGCATAGGCTAAAACGGCACCCGCCATATCCAGCGTAAACGAGGGGGGAGAAGGTTCGAGCGTGAGTTGTGTAAACTCGGCGAGCGAAGACAAATACGAACCCGCTAAAATGTTCCCGATTTCCGAGATGGCCGACACTTCGATGTCTGTAAAAGTCGGTGGCGTGGCAACGTCGTCTGCATTTTGTGATCCTGCGGGCGCTTTTTCCCTTCCCGGAAGGTTCAGCTGGTCGAGCAATTGCCTTGCGGTATCCAGCGACAACATGAAAAACATATTGCCAGGCGCATCGCCCATCACTTGTAAAAATACCGAAACGATGACCGCCTCAGACCCGCCAATTTGCAAGGCAATTTCATTAAACCCGACTAAATTTGCGCGGGGCACTTCCATCTCAATCCGCATCCCCAACAATACCGAGAGCGCAGTGGCGGCGTGTCCCGCTCCAATATTGCCAATTTCACGGAGTACATCGATTTGCATTTCATCAAAAACATAAGGATCATTCATCGTACACACCATCCTTTTGCAATATTTTGATCCACTAATGCATCAATCCGATCACTTTTTGAAAAAAGCGACGCATCCCAAATGACGGGTCACGGTACAGTGGGACATACCGGACGGGCGTGTCCAACTTGATTTGTTCGAACCGTGTGACGACTTCTTTTAAGTATCGACTCGCCGCACTCTCTGGATACAACAAAGCAAAAGGCACCTGTTGCTTCACAGCGCGTGGCACGTGTGTATCTTCGGGAATAAATCCCAATGTTGCAAGGTCGATGTGCAAAAACCGCTGGGCGACGACACGCAATTTATCTGCGGTCACTTTGCCTTCTTTCCGATCGGCGATCCGATTGACGACAAGCTGAAACTTCACGGTCGGTTCTAACGTGTGCACCGCTTTCATGATCGCATAGGCGTCTTGGATGGCGGGCGGTTCGGGAGTCGTCACGACGATCGTTTGCTCCGATGCCGCGATAAACGTCAATGTTTGTTTGGACAATCCCGCTCCCGTATCGAATAAAATAAAGTCAAATTCCCCGTTGAGCTGTTGGATTTGCGCAGAAAAAGCGTTGAGCTCCTCTTGGCACAAAAACATGAGCTCTTGAAACCCTGAACCACCAGAGATGAAGGCGAGTCCTTTGTATCCTTTATAAATAATCGACTCTATCGTCTGCTCTTTTTTGAGCACATCGTACAGCGTATACGGCGGAGTCGCCCCCATAAGGACATCGATATTTGCCATGCCGAGGTCCGCATCAAAGACGAGCACTTTGTACCCGCGTGACTGCAACTCAATCGCAAAGTTCAGCGTAAAGTTTGACTTCCCCGCGCCCCCCTTGCCACTGGCGATCGTCAGCACGCGCGTTCGCTTCCCGTGCGTACGTCGTGGGTCATTTTGAATTCGATCACGCAACCGCTGTGCTTGATCATGCATCATCATGGGGGGCACCTACCAGTTCCTTTGCAAAATATTCGGCGGTGGCGACGTGGATGTCATCAGGGACGTTTTGCCCGTCGGTCACGTAGGACAGATGCAGCGGGAAGTCGTGGAGCAAGTTGAGTACCGCCCCGTACGTTTGTGTTTCGTCTGCTTTGGTCAACAGCACTTTATTGATGCCAAACTTGTGAAAATGATTGGTCACCGCGACTAAATCTGGGTATTTCGTCGTCAAACTGAGCACCAAATACGTATCGTGTTCTACAGGCACACGTAACAGCGACTGCAACTCGGAGACGGCCATTTCGTTGCGAAAATTGCGTCCCGCAGTGTCCATGAAAATAACGTCTTTGTCCTGAAACTTTGTCAACGCCCGTTGGAGGTCCATCGGGGAAAAGACGACTTCGATGGGAATGTCCAAAATAGAAGCGTATGTTTTGAGCTGATCGACCGCTGCGATGCGGTACGTGTCAGATGTAATAAACGCAATGGATTTGCGATATTTCAGAGTTTGTTCGGCCGCCAATTTGGCGATGGTCGTCGTTTTTCCCACGCCGGTAGGTCCGACCAAATGCACCATTTTTGCTTCGGGGCGAATCGTCGCGGGCGGTTGTTGCGTCATGCGTTCCACTACTTGGGCATACACATGCGCTTGGATTTCTTCGACCGTGCGTAGGGATAATTCGGATGCCCGCTGCAACAGTGCCGAGACAATTTCCGCACGCACTTCTTGTTTGGCCAACCGTTGGCGCACCGTGGCGTACGCTGCTGGTTCTACGACGAGACGTCCATCATGGGGCATGGATTCACTTTGGTGTTTCCATTGCAACAAAATCGTTTTCATCTCAGTAATGTCTGCTTGCCACGTTGCATCGGGGGCTGTACGCATCGGTTCCTGTGACAAAACCGGTTCCGTTGCAAAAACAGGCACGCTCCTTTGGCGTTGCGGGGTGGTCACACGCTCGCGGACGACACGTTCCACGTTGTCTTGTTGCCCAAGGGGGGAAGCCTCCACAGCGACAGGATCCGCCACAGGCGTGAGAACGCGTGGAGAAGGAGCAGCCGTAACGACGTCAGTTGCCGCGACGACTTCAATTTTCTTTGTCGTAAAAAAACCCATCATTCCGCCAATGCGCACTTCTTTCGTATTGATAATGACGGCATCTTTGCCCAGCTCTTGGCGAATTTTTTGCATCGCTTCTGGCATATTGTCGACGACATACTTTTTTACTCTCATCCACGAACCACTCCTATACTTTGCACTTCCACATGCGGTTCAAGTTCGCTGTACGACAACACGGTAATGTCTTGTGCAGCGCGATCTACCAATTGCCGGACGACCATGCGAATTGTGGGCGAAACGAACACCAGCGGCAAATACCCACTCAGCGTACATTGCTGAGCCAGCTCTTTGATCTGTTGTACGATCGTTTGTGCGCTTGTTGGGTCTAACGAAACGAACGTCCCTTGAGCGGTCGTCTGTGTCGCCTCGATCATCTTTTTTTCTGCAACAGGGGAAAACGTAATGACACGCAGCTTCTCCCCTTTCATCACATGTTGATTCGTAATTTGTCGAGATAAACTGCGTCGGACGTATTCCGTCAAAATGTCGGCATCTTTTGTGAAATTCCCATAATCTGCTAACGTCTCACAAATCGTCACCAAATCGCGGATGGCGACTTTTTCTTTCAATAATTTTGCCAGCACTTTTTGTACGTCGCCGATGGACAGCACCCCTGGAATGAGCTCATCGATGAGTGTCGGGTACGTTTCCTTCACGCTATCGAGCAACGTTTTCGTCTCCTGACGCCCAAGCAATTCGTGCGCATGTTTTTTGATCATTTCTGTGAGGTGTGTAGCGAGTACCGACGGGGGGTCGACAATGGTGT